>CAZRIR010000001.1:0-33185 GCA_964600195.1 uncultured archaeon
AATAAATAGAATAGAATTGGAATATAGTAAAGAGAAATTAAAATTATTCTTCCAAATCTCCCCAATCTTGAGGATTATATATTTAATAGTTATTTATTAGGATTAAATTAAGATTAAAAGGTATATCTTATACATAAATGTTAAATTTATGCTAATTATTAATATTTTCAAATGCCACGTGAAAAATCCAAAAATCTATTCAATGAATTGATTGACAATTTATATATTAAACCAATTACATAATATTTATCTAATTTAATAGCTAATATTTAGCTTAAAAATTAGTATAATTAAATCTTAAAAATTTAGAATTTAGCTATAAATAAAATAAAATATAATAAAAAAGAGAATTTGTTATGCAAATTAATCCATTTAAAATGGCGATAAATCAACTTGAAATAGTTACAAAAGAGATGGGATTAAATCCTAATTTAGTGGAGGCCCTTAAGAGGATTGAAAGAGCCCTAATTGTCTCCATCCCAATAATGATGGATGATGGTAATTTGAAGATTTTTGAGGGTTATAGAGTTCAACATAATACCGTAAGAGGACCTGCAAAAGGAGGTGTTAGATTTTCTCCAAATGTAAATCTTGATGAAGTCAGGGCGCTTTCGATGTGGATGACCTGGAAAACGGCAATTTTAGACTTGCCCTTAGGAGGTGCGAAGGGAGGCGTTTGCGTGGACCCAAAAAAATTATCAAAAAAAGAAATTGAACGGCTTACAAGAAGATATACCACTGAAATTATAAATATCATAGGTCCTGACATGGATATTCCGGCTCCAGACATGAATACCGATGGCCAAACCATGGCTTGGATGATGGATACTTACTCGATGCAAAAAGGAAGGACGATTCCAGGCGTGGTGACGGGGAAGCCTGTAGAGATTGGGGGATCTGTAGGAAGACGAGGTGCCACGGGCACGGGCATGTTTTATGTACTTGAAGATCTCTGTAAGAGAGAAAACCTTGACTTAAAAGCGATGAGTGCCACGGTACAAGGATTTGGTAAAGTTGGAAAAATTATAGCCAAAAAACTATACGATTTTGGTAGTAAAGTAATAGCGATTCAGGATTCTAAGGGCACGATTTATTCCGAAAAGGGATTGAATATAAATGAATTAATTGAATGGAAGGAACAGGGCAAATTATTAAACGAGTATAATAATGATGGTGCTAAATCAATACCAAATGAGGAGTTCTTTGGGATAAAGTGTGATGTATTAGTTCCCGCCGCAATTGAAAATCAAATTACAAGAGAAAATGCACCTGCTATTGATTGTAAAATTATTTTAGAAGGAGCAAATGGTCCTACCACTCCAGATGCGGATAATATTCTAAACAAGAAGGGAATAATTGTCATTCCCGATATATTGGCAAATAGTGGAGGAGTCTGCGTCTCCTATTTTGAATATGTTCAAGATATCAATGCATATCATTGGAAACTCGATAGAATCTATGAGGAATTGAAAAGCATCATCCTCGAGGCATTTGAGGATGTCTATGAAATATCAAAAAAGAAGAACGTGTCATTACGGACAGCAGCCTATATAATTGCTGTTTCTCGAGTCGCGAGGGCAATTGAATTGAGAGGAATTTTTCCATGATAGATCATCCGATGGTTAATGCACTATTTTGAATATATAATCATAAACTTAATATGAATTATCATTCATATATAAATAAGAGAAATAGTATTTACTTGTGTTTCGTTGTTCAATCATGGGTAGAAGAATTCGTCGAAGATGGGTCGTTAATCCCCCAAATAATGATTATTTTCTGGACGAACGACCATTGAGTGAAAGAATTGTTATATTAACACTTGCTGAATTTGAAGCGATGAGATTAAAGCATTATGTAAATTTAACTCAAAAAGCAGCAGCAGAAAAAATGGAAGTAAGTCAACCCACTTTTTCTCGTATTTTGGATAGTGCCCATAAAAAAATGACTAAGGCCATTTTTGAGGGTAAGGAAATCAAGGTCCATGGAGGCCATTTTAATTATAGGCGTGGATTCGTGGGGTATGGATGCCTTGATTGTAATCATGAATGGGAAGATGAGACTGCATCAAAAGATAAAAAAGTAAATTGTGTAAAATGTAATTCTGTAAATGTGTATTATCTTGTTAGAGAAATTATCTAATATTCTGTAAATTATAGGAGATATTTAAAATCAATAGTTCCACCCTCAATTTCTTTAGACACGTAATTAGGATGTCTTTTATTTATAATGTGCATCATTGCCCTGTTCTCAAGCAAGACTGTTCCTGAAAAATAGGTGTAATTCAATTCTTTTGCGATGATCTCGAGATAATCGAGTAAGTAACGTGCAATATTATTGCCTCTAAATTTTTCATCTACAACAAGAGCGATTTCCGCGGTTGAGGGATCCCCTGTTTTGAAAAATCCTGCCGAGGCAATTAGTTTCTTTTCACCATCTATTTCATATTCTCCCACTAATATCATGTTTGTGGCATAATCTATACTTAAGAGGGGTTGGACCCGCTTATGTGAAAATGAGGACGTATACGTGAAGAATCGGAGGTATCTATCTCGAGTATCCATTGAATAATAGAGTTCTTGTAACATTCTTTCATCCGTTAGCTTGACAGGTCTTATTTGAATGATTTTACCATCCGAGAGTTTCAATTTTTTCTCGTATTGTTCTGGATAAAGGCTGATTCTTCCTTCTACAGATTTTGGTAATTCTTGATCGGAGTACACGTAATTCCATTTTTTAGCGTATTCTAATAATTCCTCCCGAAAATCAGGATGGGCGATATTTATCATTTGTAATACCCGTTCTCTTATGCTCTTCCCAAATAAATCCGCGATTCCATATTCTGTTACTACATAATGAACATCCCCTCTAGTAATTACTACTCCTGAACCATTTTGGAGATAAGGAACAATGCGCGATACGACAGTTCCATCATTCAAGGTTGCCGTGCTCGGAAGAACAGTTATTGGTTTTCCCCCATCTGATCGCCCAGCACCTCTTATAAAATCTACCTGGCCTCCAATACCGCTATAAAATAAAGGCCCTAGGGAATCGGCATTAACTTGTCCTGTTAAATCAACCGTGAGAGCTGCATTAATTGCGATTTGCTTCTTATTCTGACTTATGATATAAGGATCATTACAATAGTTACATGGATAGAATTCCACCATGGGATTTCTATCTATAAAATCATACAACTTTCTTGAACCCATTACAAAAGAGCAAATGATTTTACCAGGATGAAGTGTCTTTTTTTCACATGTAACTACACCTTCATTTACTAAATCTACAATTCCATCAGAAAATACTTCACTATGGATGCCTAAATCTTTTTTATCCAATAATTCACTTGCGATTACATTGGGAATAATTCCTATTCCCGTTTGAATTGTAGACTCATCCTCAATGAGAGAAGCCACAAATTTGCCTACTTTTTTTGCGATTTCATTTGGTTTACCATATTTAAACTCTACAATGTCATGTTTAGTATTTATATATGCATCGATATCGTCCATGTGGATGAGGGAATCACCTAAAGTATGAGGCATTTTAGGATTTATTTCTGCGACCACGTGTTCCACTGATTCTGCGATAGGTTTTGCGATATCAACATTAATTCCATAACTACAATACCCATCATTATCGGGAGGACTTAGTTGTAAAAGGGCAGTTTTTACATGCATTCTTCCCCTCTTGATAAATCGAGGAATATCTGAAAGTAACATTGGAGTGTAATCCGCCATTCCTTTTTGAATTGGCTCTCTTAGATTATCTCCTATGAAAAATGTATTGTGGCGTAATAAATCTTCTTTTCCGCCTAGTGATTTATAATAATCCAAGTCAGACAAGTTTACGAGATGCAATATTTGTGTATCAGGTAGCCGAGGACTGAGTTCAATGAGTTTTTTAACAAGATCTACTGGTTCTGAACATCCGGATCCAATAAATACTCTGTCCCCAGGTTCAATATATTTCATTATGGCATCATCAATATTTACTTCTTTATCTTTATATCTCATTAAATTCTCGTTTGGCAAAGAATATCACCTTGTATTTATAAAAAATATTAAACAATAAATATATAATTAATAGTAAAATATTTAAAAAAAAAGTATAGATTACAAGACTAAAACATCACAAGGAATTTTCTTTATGACTTTTTTACTGAATGATAAGTCATGTTTTAATCTTGTTTTGGAGTGAGATCCTTGTATTCCAATGATTACTAAATCAAAATTCTGTTTTTTGACAAGTTTTTTAATGAATTCGTCAGGAACTTCATTTACTATCAATTTTAAGTCAACAGGAATTCCAGCGGTATGAAATTTTTCTTCGGTCGTGTCCAAAATCGCTTGTCCATATTCATATTGAGTGAATTCTTGTTGGATATAGGCATGTAATTTGGATGCATTCGATTCATAACAAAAGGGAATTACGATTTGATGTTTTAAAAAATGTATTACAAAAATCTCTGATCCCCAAATTTCATGAAATTCGATAATTTTATCAATAGCCTTATTGGCATTTTCTAAACCGTCAGTTACAAATAATATTTTTTTATACACGTTTTTCACCTCAAATTTTCTTATCATGGATAGAGATGTTGCATTCTCAGAAAGACTATGAGATAAGATATTAGCCAACAAATTTCATCATATTCTAACTCTGCATTAAATATCTTTTCTTTCATTATACTCACGTCATGATCCGTGTAATTGTGATACCCTTTTTCGATTGTAAGCTGGAGTTCAGATAGAGTCCAGCATAATACATCAAAGGGGAGATTTTTTTCGATTAAACTTCTGGCTTCTACATCAACTTGAGCTTTCATTAATTTATTGTCCAATTTATCAAAACTTACTTGTTCCTGACCAACCATTATTTTATATCACCTCAAATTGGTTTTTATAATCGAATATTTTTCATTAAATAATAAATACGTATTTTGTTATTAAATCAATTTCTTACAATAATGATTAAGGATTCAAACTATTTAAATGTTTCGAATAATGTTCGGTTTTATAACGGAAAGTTTAAATAGTATTCGATCCATCATTTATTTAAGAAATAATATTCTTTCATAAATTTTTATTTAAAGGTGATCCTTGAATATATGGAATTGCATGATGTTGTGAAAAATAAAAAAGCTCAGCAAAATAAAAATATTGAAATTTACCCACAGAAAGAAGATTTGAAAATCATAATTGAAAATTGGAAAATTAAGAAAAAAATTGAAATATTGATTGATGCTGTTCAAAAAAAAAATGAATTCTTTCGGCGAGAACAATAAAAGTGTATTTTATATAATACTAAGATCATTCCTGAAAATTAGAATTTTATTTTATGAGTCATTTTATAGGTATCAATAAAACTAGAAACGTGTAATTGAGGATAAACTCCCTCTATTGTCTTTATTTTGGTATTAATGAACTTCCATAATTCTTTTTCATTTTTCGAAACAATTTGAACGACAATATCATGATCCCCTGTTGTTGCTGCAACTAATTGTACATCATCAAAAGAAGCGATTATATTGGCTACTGTTTCTATTTTGATGGGATCTATAGATAAACCCAATAATGCTAACGTTTTAAATCCCACATGAAAAGGGTTAACTTGAGCATAAAATCCTTTAATAGCACCATCTTTCTGTAATTTCTGAACTCTGTTATGAATTGTGCTGGCTGCTAACCCGATTTTATCGCTTAGTTCATTATAAGAAACTCTACAATTTTCTTGTAAGATATTTAAAATTTCTTTATCTTTTTCATCTAATGGTGAAGATTCAGTTGTTTTTGTTGTTTTTTTTATTTCTGTTTTAAACCGTTCAATGGAATAAAGGATGGAACGCATTAATAACGAAGAATTTAAATCTCCTTTTACTAGGTAGTCTTGAGCTCCTTTTTTAAGAGAATCTAAAGCCATTTCTTTCTCATCTAATCCTGTTAAAATGATAATTGGGATATTTTCATTAATTTTTAATATCGATTCAAGTGTCTTTTTTCCCTCACTATCAGGGAGATTAAGATCTAAAAGCAATATGTCAAAATGATCATTTTGTATTGCATCTAACCCATCAGAAAGTCGAGGGTGAGATTCCAATTCATAATATAAATCTTTTGACGTTTTTAATAATTCTTCTATCAAACGCACGTCGACTGGATTATCTTCTATTAAAAGAATACTGATTTTATTATTTATCATTGTTATCTTACAAACACACTTTTTTTAAACTACCTAGGTAAAATCAGAATGATTTTTCATTCTATGTTATATTATATGAAAGTTAAATAAATGCCTTTCGGTCATTTGCAGTTTTTATTGAAAATTATTCGATATTAGATCAATAACACAGAAACTAAGTTGTAATCATTCGATATTTTTCTTTTGAAATTGATAATTACAAAAATTTTTTAGGCAAATCAATTGAAGAGCAAGCTGCTTCAATGGAGGAAAGACAGGTCAAATAAATTAACTTGGTGTAGTGGCTTTAAAATTGAAAGAAAAGCTGCTAAAAAAGAGATTTAAACAAATTATTCCCTATTATCAGGTAGAATTACGATTGAAAACCAGAAATTTCCAATACTTTTTACTATTTTTTCAAATTCAATAATATCTACGGGTTTTTTGATATAACAATTAGCATGAAGGTTATATGTTTTCAAAAGGTCTTCTTCCGCGTCGGAAATGCTCAAAATCACTACGGGAATTCGCCTTAAATCGGGATCATTCTTTATTTCACTTAAAACTTCAAATCCATTTTTTTTTGGTAAATTTAAATCAAGTAAAATAAGATCTGGTTTAGATTTAACCTTATAATTCCCTTCTTTTCTAAGAAAGCGAATTGCTTCTATACCATCATTTACTACATTTAGGTTATTTGCAATTTTACTATTTTTAATTGCAACTTGAGTTAACCGAATATCGGCGGGGTTATCTTCTACAAGTAAAATTTCAATTAATCTTGCTTTTAGATTGCTATTCATGTGTATCGAGGGCATCTTTAGCTGTATATAATTATAAATATATTTTATCTAATTTTAATTTTTTAGTCTATCCTATTCGGAGATTGGGATTGAAAAGTAAAAGATCGAACCTTTTCCCATTTCAGATTTAAGCCATATTTTACCTCCATATCTCTCAACTATTTTTTTACAAATCGCTAAACCAACTCCGGATCCTGGAAATTCACTTCGAGTATGTAAGCGTTGAAAAATTTTAAAAATTCGGTCATAATATTCCTCTTCAATACCAATACCATTGTCTTGGACTGAAAAAATCCATTCTGATTTGGTTTGATTGGCCCCCACATGGATTTGAGGGGATTTTTGAGACACAAATTTTATTGCATTTCCAATTAGATTTTGAAATAATTGTATTATTTGAGATTTATCGACTTTTAATTCAGGTAATGGATCATTTGTGATATGTGCATCCGATTCTTCAATCGCTTCTTTTAGATTGAGTTTAACTTCTTTTAATACTTGTTCAAAATCTGTAATTTTTAATGGTTTTTGATGAGTCGTGATTCTCGAATAATCTAAAAGGTCTCTGACCAGTTTTCTTAATCTTATTCCTCCATCTAAGATAAACGAAAGAAATTCCTTACCTTCAGAGTCTAATTTATCAGCATGATGTTCCTCTAATAATTGTGAAAAACTTATGATTGCCCTCAGAGGTTCTTGTAAATCATGGGATGCGATATAGGCAAATTCCTGCAGTTCCATATTTGATCGTTTTAATTCTTTTAAAATATGTTTAGTTTTTTCTTCTGCCTTCAATAAATTCTCACTTAAAAAAGCAACGACAATCCCCATTATGAGTAAAAAAATAGCTCGTAAAAAATTTTCGATAATATTAAAATCAACAATATTTCCTCCATTAAAAAGAGGTAAAATGATAATTGACAATGAAAGGATTAATGGCACAATTAAACCTTTTCTTTTCCACCAAAGACAAGACAAGATTATGGGTATGTAAAAAAAATGAGAATATACAATCTCAATCTTTAGGATAAAAATAAAATAAATTTGTATGACAAATGATATTATGGTTAATATAATGATAATTGCTTTTTCTTCGTTTTCTTTGATCTTTACTCTAATAATATTCACCAATTAAATGATATTTAGTTATCGGCGTTAATTCTTTATTAATTAACATTTATTTGATCTTTTTTATATTTAAATCAATAATTTTTGATAAAAAATATTTATGATTTAATAAAATACATGCTAATTTTTAGAAGATTCTTTTGGTTTTTAAGTTTTTGCTCGAATTGTGTTCGGTCTTAGATCAAAATACTTAAATATTCTTCATTATAATATTTAAATGTAGAATTTAATTCTATAACATAATTTATGAGGTAATAAAAAAATGAGGAAATTTATTTGTCTCAAACAAAAAAAAGAGCAAGTCTACAACAATTTATACCTGGAAGATTACAAGTTAGTTATAAAAATTCCTCTCATTGAAAAAGATAGAGACGATTCAGATATAGAGACTGAAAATTTTGACTTATCAAGCTATACTATTTTTATACCTTATGAATAAATCTTTGAAATGCAATTTTCCTAACAAAATTTGGAGATATAAAAAATGGATCAAAAATTTGTTTACTATAAAAATTCTTGGTTTAAAGTATGCAATGCAATAAATTCTGATAGTGAAATATATTCACACATGAAAAATGGCTATTTTTTTCATGACATGAATGAATTGATAAATTTTACAAATGTAAGTGATGAAGAAGAAATCGAATTTTAATAAAATATAAAAAAAAAGAGTGGTATAAAATGACCATAATTACAACAAAAAAACCTTTTGAAGAAATTCTTGGAGCAATAAAAGATTTTAAGAAGATTACCATTGTTTCATGTAATTCTTGTGCGGCCATGTGTCAAACCGGGGGTGAAGAAGGAGCGAAAGAAATGGCAGAAAAATTAGAAGGCCAAGGATTTAGCGTTGTTTCAGTCATAGTTCCTGAAGAAGTATGTGATAATCGAGTCATGCTCAAGGATTTCAGGAAAATTGATGAGGATTTAAATAATACGGATGCAATATTAACTCTAAGTTGTGGACTTGGAGTTGCTAGTATAATAAATACGCTAGAAAAGAATCATCCTAACATTCCCGTATTCATCGGCACCAATACCGAGTTTATGGGGATGACAGAAAGAATTGGAAGGTTCTACATGCGATGTAGGGGATGTGGCGACTGCTTGTTGAATGAAACGGGGGGAATTTGCCCCATAACCACCTGTGCCAAGTCACTCATGAATGGTCCTTGTGGGGGAATGGTAAAGGGCAAGTGTGAAGTGGGGAATTATGAACGAGATTGTGGATGGGTTTTAATTTATGAACGATTGAAACAGCTCGGAAGGTTGGATTTATTCTCAAAATTGAGAGATCCTGTTGATTGGAGCGAATCAGGACATCAAAGAGAGGTTGTTTGGAGGTAGAGGAAAATGGCAGAAAAAAAAGTATTTTCAAAATTAGGAGAGGTACTTGCAAAAGGTGAGTTCGTTCTTACAGGCGAGCTCGAGCCTGAGAAGACGTGCGATCTTTCACACCTGGTTCAGGAAGCCAAGGAAATGGCCCCCTATGTCGTTGCAGCTAACGTCACTGACAGTCCATTGGGAATTGTGACCATCAACAGCCTTGCCGCTTGCGCAATCGTTCAAAGAGATGCCGGCTTGGAATGCATCTGGCAACTAACCGTGAGAGATGTGAACAAGTTAGGGATCGCAGGAATGATAATGGGTGCGGAGGCGCTTGGCATTCATAACGTGCTTTCTTTGACCGGCGATCATCCCAACATGGGAGACATGCCGGAATCAAAACCCGTCTTTGATCTCGACTCTGCCACGTTAGTAAAGCTCGTAAGAGAAATGGTAGATACTGGAAGCATCAATAAGAAAGAAATCGAGCATCCACCCAAGCTACACGTGGGTGGGGCTGCAAATCCCAATTCCGATCCCATGGAAGCGGAAGCACTAAAGATAGGTCGTAAAGCTGAAGCCGGAGCGGAATTCATACAAACCCAAGTCGTTTACGACTTGGATAAAACCATAGAATTCTTGCAGGCGATCCAGAAATACAAAGTTCCCGTCTTGCTTGGATTGTTTCCCATGAAAAGTTATGCCATTGCCAAGGGTTTTGACATGTTTGTTCCAGGAGTGGACGTGCCAAAGGACATCCTTGCCAAATGGAAGGGCATCAAGACAGACATTACGGACAAGAAGGATCAAAATGAAGCTTACGATCAAGCTAATTATGATTTTTTCAAACCTTTTGTAACCGAACTGAAAGCGAAAAAGTTACTTGCAGGAGTGCACTGCATGGCAGTACATTATCCACGAATTTTCCCCAGACTAGTAGAAGTTATTAAAGGATGATCCAAAAAAAAATTTTTTTTAAATTTTTTTTATTAACATGAAAGCAAAAACAGCTCAGATTAGTTGATATAGGGGTAAGATAATTATATTCTTACATTTGAAATTAGTAAATGTTTAAGAATTCGTAATAAAATAGAACTACATTCATTATATCAAAAAAGGAATAAAAAAATTTATTGAGATACTTTTTTATCTTTTTCAAGATCAATTTTTAGACTTTCAATCCATGATTCCAGATATTGAGCTTTAAATGAATTCTTATCTTTCATATTTTCAAGTTCTTGGGTTAATCCTTCAATGAATTGTTCTTGTTTATCGATTTCAATCCATAAATATCCTTTAGAAAATTCAGATACAAACTCTGCTCTTGAATTTTTTTCCCTTTTTCCAACAAATTGATCCATATCCATTCTTGTTAATGTTTGCATTTTTTTCTTCACCAATATATTATTTTTTTTTAATACATGTTATCCTAATTAAGTAATCAGAAGTCCTCAATTTAAAATATTTGATAAGAAAAATTTTTGTCAATTTGATAATTTTTTTTATCATAAATAAATTTTAAAAAAAAAAATAGTCTTTTATTCTTCCTACGTAAAGATATAAACTGTGAATTGAATACTATAATTCTAAAATAAGTAATTCACTTTCAAATTAAGTTTTGAACAACAATTTACAATAAATAATTGTAATTTATATGGCTTACTTGTGAAATAAGGAAAATATTGATTTTTAAATTTTAGAATTATTCATGAATTCAAGTTTTTCTGTAAGTTTTGTTGTTTCCAAAAGTTTTTTTACTTCAGCAATATCAGGTTGCATAATTTTTGGGAGACCCAACTGCTCACGCCTTTTTTCTATAGCAGGTTGCAAGGGAATTGCTTTTGCATTTTTAAAAATATTCATTGCTTGGAATGAATAATAATCGGGAGCCTCCCCTCTTTCAACACTCATGTTTTTTAAAATCGTGAAGATCTCGGTTAATTCTACTTTTTGCGGACAAATCTCATCACAGGTATCACACGCGGTACACCCCCAAATATTAAAATTATCACCTACTCCAAATATCTTATGTTTCAAGCCTAATAATGCATCAAGTATTAAACGTCTTGGATTATATCTCCCCCCAGTTACCTGTGCCACGGGACAAGCCACAGAACAAGTAGCACATTGATAACAATAAGATAAAGTTGAACCTATATCATTTTCAAGGATCTGATTTCTAAATTTAAAATCTATTGTAGCTATTTGATTTTCACCTAATCGATATCTGTTTTAGACTATGATCAAAAATTTTGATCAATATTTAAACAAAATGACAAAATTTTTTTTGTCAATTTTGATAATTTTTACAAAAAAAAATGCATCTCAAACAGAACTGAATCTAGACTCTAAAAAATGTAAACAAGGTTTTCTTGATAATAATAGAAAATTCAATAATTAGTAAGTCTATAGATTTCTCAATATTGGTCATTTTTTTTTCAGGAAATAAACAATTTTAACCACAACCCTACCTATTATTAAATCATTTTTTAAAATATAAGCTAACCTTGGTCTAAACAGCAAAAAAATTGAGACTATAAATGGTATTATCTTCCTAAAATTAGACTATCATATTTGTCAAAATAATAAAAAATTATTTTGTCATTTTGTTTAAATAAATTTCAATTATCTTAAACATAATACAATCAGTAATATAAAAGAGGATATGATTTTCTTGGTAGTTACAAAAAATCAAACAAGTATTCAAAAATCGATGATCATATATTTGGTAGGATATGATAATAATGATTCAAATTTTGATGATTTGAAAGAGATCTTTGGATTATTTAGAGATAGAATAGTAAATTATGCCACCTTCTATAGTACTGAAGATAATCCCATAACAATTAGAGATTCACCTCTTCCACGTCTATTAAAATCACATAATGTTCCTTTTTACCGAATACAAATACCAGAAAAAACAAGAATGTTCTATAATGAAAAGATTCAAACTATAAAAAAATACATGATGAAAGATCAAGAAGAATACGATCTTTTAGTGAATAAAAATTGTGCAAGAGGTCGTTATTTGAAATTTTGGAACGAGCTATATCAGAAAGAACTAATGGAAATTAAAAAATTCTTTGAGCTCAAAATTAAACCTGTATATATCGCAGAGTCTATATTAGAACAGCTTGAAGGAATATTGGATGAAAATCTACTGTTATTGCATTTTGGTGAAATCCAAACCTTTGGAGAGATAATGAAAACGATTAAATTAGTGAATTCAAAAATAGACATTTCCTATTTACATTATATGAGCTAGGAAACTAATTGTAAAATAATTTTTTTTAAAAAAGATAAAAAACGTTCATTATAAGAGATTTTTAAAACTTTAGCTCAGGAAAAAATGGATTAAGAAAGAATTTCGAGATAAATAAGAAATTATAAAAATCAGGAGGGATTAAACAAAAAAAATTGGTGATCATGCATTGGTTGTGAATACAAGTGATGGAAGTCGAATTTTCGTTGCAATTTGTCAATGAGGTTTAAATATTGCCGAAATTATTGATTGTAAGGAACTAGCAGGTTATTCAAAAACTCTTCCTAATGTCGTTAGTAGCGGAAACTATGTCAGTCTCTGTACTACAGCAGGAGCGTCATTCATCCAAGAAAACATGGAATCGAGCAAGGCAAATCGATTGATTATTGCGGCTTGAACTCCAAAAACTCATGAGCCCGTATTTAAAACCATTCTTAAAAATACAGGGATTGATCCATCTTATTTGGAATTTGTAAATATAAGAGAACATTCATCATTCGTTCATAGAAACAATAAAAAAGGTGCCTTTCTTGTTGCTAAGGATTTGATAAGAGCTTCAGTTGCCAGAGCGACAAATTTAGAAAAAATAGAGATAAAACAAGTTGATCTTACTAAAAAAACGCTAATAATAGGAGCAGGTGTTGCAGGCTTATCAGCGGCACTCGATTTAGCAGAATTAGGATATGATGTGTACATGGTTGAAAAAAGACCCAGCATTGGTGGTTTAATGGCCAAGCTTGATAGAACTTTTCCAACTGATGATTGCAGTATTTGAATATTAGGTCCTATCATGCTTAAAGTAGCGAATGTTCCCAATATTTACATATATACCTTCTCGGAAGTCGAAGATATCTCAGGATTTATAGGTAATTTTAAGGTCATTATTAGAAAAAAAGCAAGATATGTAACGGAAGATTGTAATGGTTGTGGAGCCTGCGTGGAAGCGTGTCCTGCATATGGTTATGATGAATTTAATGAGTGTTTAAATTCTAGAAAAGCAATATATACATATTTTGCCCAAGCAGTACCATCAATTGCACAAATTGACATGGAACGTTGCATTCAATGCGAAATCTGTAAAGATGTCTGTGAATTGAATGCCATAGATTTTACTCAAAAAGATAGAATTGAGAATGCAAAAGTCGGTTCAATAATAGTAGCTACGGGTCTTGAAGTTCATAAGGGAAAAGAATATGGAAGGGGAAAATACGAAAATATAATCACTCAACTTGAATTGGAGAGGATTCTAGCTCCAAATGGTCCAACGGTAGGACATTTAGCAAGGCCTTCAGATGGAAAGCGACCTAAAAAGATATTATTCATTAATTGTGCCGGTTCAAGGGATCGAAATACCCATCCCTATTGTAGCGTTGTATGCTGTAATTTAACAGTTAAAAATTCAAAGCTTATAAAATCTGAATACCCTGATACTGAGATTGTTGTAAGCTTCATTGACATGCGATGTGCAGGAAAAGATTATGAAGAATATTATACTCGTGCAAGAGATAGTGGTATCATTTTTCTTAGAGGTCATATTGGAAACATTACAGAAGATCCTAAATCAAAGGATCTTATCGTTCAAATCGAAGCGTTTACCATGGATCGTTTCTTAGAGATGGAATTTGATCTTATTGTCTTATCATCAGCATCAATTCCATCGAAACATGCTAAAAAAATTGAAAAATTGTTAGGATTGGAGACGAGTCGAGATGGATTCTTTAAAGAAATGCATTCCCGTTTGGATGCAATTGATACAAAAATCCCAGGAATATGCATAGCAGGAGCAGCACAAGGGCCAAAATCGATACCTGATGCAATAACTCAAGGAAGAGCTGCAGCAGCATCATTAGCAAGTATAATGCACAAGGACACATATGAAATTCTTTTAGTGAGAGGATATATTGATAATGATTCATGCTCAAAATGTGGATTATGTCAATTGAATTGTCCTTATAATGCCATACAGATATCTAAAAGTCATGCGGAAGTCAATGAAATTCTCTGTAAAGGATGCGGCACTTGTTTAGCAAATTGTCCATCCGAAGCAATTACCTTAAAATATTATAGAGAATCTCAATATGAAAATCAAATTGATTCAATATTGTATGAATATTAAAATTGAGTATAATCTAACAGTGAATAAATAATGCTAAATTGACAATCATTTAAACCCGTAAGAATGACTTAAATGAAAAAATCGTGATCATTTGAGGACTCGCCCCCGCAAGGGAACGGGTTGTATTAATATGATTTTAATATTAACTGAAATCCAATAAATGTTAATAGAAAGAATTTTAAAAATTTTCAAAAAAAAATTCACTATTTTTAATCGCTAATCATTAGAAAAAGAAATAAAATATATTTTTGAGTTTATTCTTTTATTTTAATCCCATTTGCCTTTAACTCGAGCATTTTTTATATCGTTGTCCAATCTTCTTTGTAAAATGATATAATCAGGTCTATTATTTTTTGTCAGAGGAAATTCATCAAGAAATACAACTAATGAAGGTCTTTTATAAGATGCCATTCCTTTACAATGCTCATCGATTTCTGAAAGAGTTAAATCTGCATTATCTTTAATTTTTATATAAGCAACAATGCCCTCAGTAAATATGGTGTGTTTAGCACCTAATACTCCAACATTCTCAACTTCGGGAATTTCCGAAATGAAATCCTCGATTTCTGGTTGAAATACTCTATAACCCTTGGGATTAATCATGTATTTTTTTCTACCTGCCAGATGGATTCCTTTTTCATCTTTATAACCCATATCTCCCGTGTATAATATGGCATCGTAAGAGAGCACTGCTCTTGTCGCAACTTCATAATTTAAATATCCAAAAAAAGTTTGAGAACCCTCGAAACATATTTCTCCAATTTCACCATCTGGGAGGACATCTCCTGCAAACCCGTTTTCATTCATTTTAGCCCTTATAGTTGCGGGAAATATTGCAAAAGGATGACCAAGACCATTCAATATCTCTTCGATAGTCGCCTCCTCAGGAGTATATGTGCATAAACCTGAAGTTTCAGTGAGGCCTAATCCAGTACCAATTCTAGGAGCCATTTTTATAAGTTTTTCTAAGAATCCCATATCTACGGATTGCCCACTATAGATTGCATGTTTTAAAGAACTTAAATCAAAATTATTATAATCATGCAAATTCCATTCCATTGAATATGATGCGGGTATTTGACCTAAACATGTAATCTTATAGTCTTGAATTGCTAATAATGATTTTTCTGCTTCAAACCGATGTAATATGATTGCGGTTCCTCCAACATAGAGGATCGTCATCAATTGTTCTGTAGATCCTCCAATAAATGCAAAAGGCATGTTTACCATCATTCGATCATCTCCGGTAATATTAAATGCTTTTGCCAAGCACATGTTCTGGCAAGTAATACTTAAATTGGTCAACATCGTAGGTTTTGGAAATGCTGTAGTTCCCATCGTGAATATTAATAAGATCGGATCTTTTTCACCAACTTTCTCACATTCATTTTCAAATTCTTTTAGAAGATTCTTATTGTTTAGTGCTTCTTTATATTCATGCTCAGCTTCTTTAATTAGCTTGTGTCCGTTTATCAATCCATCCGTATAATTTTCATTCATGTATCCAAATTGGACTATATAATTCAACCAGGGATAATTTTGATGTATGACAGAACCAATTATATTATAATTCTGATATTGTGTTTTACCTAAATGGCAGTACATTTTTATCCTATTTCTCAATAAGGAAAACGATATCATGATTTCAGGAGGTTTTAAGCTTAGGTCTAATGGACACCACATTATTCCAAGTTTAACGCAAGCATAACCAATGATGAAGTGTTCATACGTATTTGGAAGACTTGCCACACATATATCTCCCTTTCTTAATCCCATGTTGTATAATTTAAAAGCCATCATGTTAATCGCATCTGAAAATTCTCTATAAGATACTTCAGCTTTGGTATTGAAAAAGATCATTGCGTCATGATTAGGCTTATTTTCAGTCCATTTTTCTATGGCACCAACAAGGGTATGAGGATATTTTTCAAATTCTTCCCAAGACATAAATAATTAACCAAATAATTTTAATTAATATTCTATAATGAATATAACTATTAAAAAATTGCTCATATCTATTTAAGATGCATTCTTGACAATATTATTTGTCATTTTATTTATTTTAGATAATTAAATTAATTATATTTAGTTTATAGATTATCTAAATCATTATTTTTGCTTCATTATTGCTTTAAGAAAATGTTATAAGTTCTATTCTTATTGATGTGTTTAACTAATGATTATTTAATTAAAATATAAAAAAATTGGAGGTTGGAAATTAGCCATATATATGTTCTATTGGTTCTTTTATATTCTCTTCATATGATTTTTTTGCCCTATTTACAGATTTGGATATTTTCTTGATTGCCTCATTAAAATCATCCATTGTTATCTTTACCTCCGTATATGTTTTTGGATCATCATCTTGAACGAATTTATCATGTATTCCCCTTCTTATTGCTAATATTGTTGCTTCTTCGCAAATTCCTTCAATATCAGCACCAGTATACCCATCAAGTTTTTCAGCTAACTTTTCAAGATCAATATCATCAGAGATTGGCTTGTCTTTCAAATGAATTTTAAAAATTTTCATCCTTGATATCTGATTTGGTAATGGAACTTCAATATGTCGCCCAAATCTTCCTGAACGCAACAACGCAGGATCGAGCATGTCAGGTCTATTCGTCGCAGCCAATAGAACAACATTATGCAATTCCTCTAATCCATCCATCTCAGTTAAGAGTTGGGCCACTACTTGTTCGACAACGCGTGAGCTAGATGATTCAGCCCTTTTAGAAGCAATAGCATCAATTTCATCAAAAAAAATGATACAAGGCGCGGCGGATCGTGCTTTTTTAAAGGTTTCTCTGACAACTTTTGCACTCTCACCAACCCATTTTGATAAAAATTCAGGCCCTTTTACAGAAATGAAATTTACCTCAGTTTCATGTGCAAGCGCCTTAGCTAATAATGTTTTTCCCGTCCCTGGCACACCAAATAATAAGATACCACTTGGAGGTCGCGATTTCATGTAATTATAAAAACCAGGATATTTTAAAGGCCATTCAATCGTCTCCCGTAATTGTTGTTTAGCCTCAACTAAACCGCCAATATCGTCCCATGTCTCATTTGGCTTGATTATCAATACCTCCCTTAATGCTGATGGTTCTATGGAATTTAATGCTTCCAGAAAATGATTCATGTTGATTTCAATCGCATCTAGTATTTCTTCAGGAACAGGATTTTCAAGATTAATATTCGGTATTATCTCTCTTATTGCCAACATTGCTGCTTCTTTACATAAAGCCTTGATATCGGCTCCTACGAATCCATGTGTTTTATTCGCTATCAATTTCAAATCTAAATTTTTTGATAAAGGCATTCCACGAGTATGAATTAATAATATTTCAAACCGTCCTTCTATATTTGGAGCACCTATTTCTATTTCCCTATCAAACCTTCCAGGTCTTCTTAAAGCAATATCCACGCTATTTATTTTATTCGTTGCTCCAATGATAATTATTTCCCCCCTACTCTCTAATCCATCCATTAAAGAGAGTAATTGAGCAACAACTCTAGATTCCACTTGTCCCTTGCCATCCTCTCTTTGAGGTGCGATTGAATCTAATTCATCGAGAAAAATGATTGTTGGTGCTTTCTTTTTTGCTTCATCGAAAATATTTCTCAAATTTTCTTCACTTTGACCGAAAAACTTGCTCATTATTTCTGGACCACTAATGGAAATGAATTGAGCGTCAGTTTCAAACGCAATAGCTCGTGCCAGTAATGTTTTTCCCGTTCCAGGTGGACCATGAAGCAAGACTCCTTTAGGAGGATCGATTCCTATCTTTTTGAATAATTCGGGATGCCGTATTGGTAATTCAATCATTTCTCTAACTCTTTGGATGACATTCTCTAAACCTCCTATATCTTCATAGGTAATTCGCTCTCGAAATTTCTCCATTTCTTCTTCTAATTCTGAAATGGCTTCATATTTTATGCGTTTCACCCTAGACGGTTCTTGTTTTATGAGTTCTTTATTGATATTCTTTGATATCTCAATTTTAGTCCCCAAATGAATTTTTACAGCTTCAGTACTTGGAGAGTAATCAATTATGACTAAATCTATTCTACGTCCCATTGCATAAAAACTGAGGGTATCACCTTTAGTGACAACACGATTATCCAAAATTCTCGTTAATTGTTGCATGTCTCGGATGATATATGATTGATCTAATCCAGATAGCATTATATTATCCGCTAATACAGCTTCAATTTTTTTGATTTCGACATAATCATCAATGGATGCATTTAAGTTTCTACGTAAGGAAGGATCGATTCTGATGATATTTGTATTGGCATCCTCGCTCTTACCTGTCATCAGAATTGCTGCCGTTTTTTTATTCACGATCGGATGAATGATCTCAATAATATCACCAGATTTAAAGTTAAGTTCTTTAATTAATTCTGGATCAATTCTAACGATTCCTCTACCAGCATCTTCTTTAAATGCATCTTTAATTCTCACTTTTTTCAAGGAACTAGAAGATTTTGATAACTCAACCATTTTTAAACCTCCCTTATTTTAATTTTAAAAATATGGGATCATTTCATCACGATCCCCGCTAAAAAAATTGGTAATTTTCTTATTTTAATAATTTTTTAGCCATCTCGAATGCATGATCATAATTAAAAACTTTTAGTCCCTTAGTTTTCGCCGCTTCCTTTAATATTGCTGCTTCTGAATTAGATTTAAGCCTACCTAATGCTAGGGCTCCGATTCCAAAGATTCCAGGATAAATTTCTTCATTATAATGTTTTGGTTTAATGCCTTCTATACCATAAGGCGGAACGAGATTTATATCAACTACTATCTTTTTTCCAGATAATCTCATCATTGATTCTTCGGGTAAGATTTCAATACCTGCAGCAGCTAAGGACCATATAATGTCCGCATTCATGGCAATTTTCTCTCTATCAATAATGTCTGGAGCAAAAACACCTTTTATTTGTGTAGCACCTTCTCCTGCTTCTTCATTCAACTCTTTCGCTAAATCTGATACGAATTCTTCACTTGATTTATTCCACGTCTCAATTATAAACATCTCAAGACCAATTTTAGCACCTAAAATAGCAGCAATTCGTCCAACCGGACCCGCACCAAAAACTAAGGCTCTTTTTCCTTTTAAATTTTTTATTCCGTGTAATTTACTTGCAACATCAATAGTCATGGCCACGACTGCTGAAGCCGTGGTATGTGAACCTCTTGGATCGATAATGACGGGACATTCAAAAGGTGGGACTAATGATTTTACGACGTCTTTAGCAATCATTTCTCCTTCTTTTACATTTGAACCCCCAATGAAAAATGTCGTTGGGGCATTTGGTTTTCGGGAAAATATTGCATCCTGGACAAGTTTGGGTACTTGATCTGCAGTCATCCTGCTGATTGGGACAACAATATCGAAACCTGCATCATAAGCCATGTTAATATCAAACGGAGATGCATTATCATCAGTATCAAAAAAATAACAGATCTTATCAGACATGTCCTTTTTCTTAATAACGATGGGTGTCAATTCAATAATTGATTTCCTTCCAAGTATTGATTCAACTTTATTTTCTAAATTTTCTTCTTGCATTTTTATTTTCCTCCTTAATCTAATTATGATTATTTATTGCTCATCAAGTTCAATTTCAATATCTTTTTCGAGTTCCTTTTCGACTTCTTCAGTTTTTATGGATCTTTTAATTTTTATTTTCTCGAGATCTACATCCAATTCATTTGCTAATTTTTCAATACCATTAAAATGTCTGAGATCACATATGAATAATCCCTTGAGTTTCGTTCCATTAACATTTTTTGCAAGATTCAAGATATTCATCATCATCCAGGCTTCTCTAACATTAAATCGAACCTCATCTTCTTGAGTTTCATAGTCTTTATCCAGATATTCCTTCCATAAAATTAATCTTTGTAAAAATTCATCATTTTCAGGAACGCCTCCATTTTCTTGTATCATTTGTCGGATGACGGTTTCTAATTTTTTAATGGTTACCCTATGCTCATCTAATGCAGATGATAAATAATCTCTGGCATTTTCATCAATATCAACATGTTCAAACGGTACCTTTTTGAGTTTAAAAAGTTCCTCTAAAGGATCTACCGGATTCGGAGAATCATCCCAATTAGTAGGCTTTTCTTCCGTAGCAAAATCGGGCTTGTATTTATTAACTAATTCTTCTATGAGTTGAAGATATTCCTTTGAAATCAAGTGTAGATTCCAGACTATATCTTCTTTCACTTTTTTCGGAGCCTCAAACCACCAATCAATGGGAAATTCACTCTCAACCATTATAAGTTTTAAGTTTTTTTTCTTGAGTGGTTTTAATTCCAATACTTTTGGCATTTTTTTTATCAACCTCTTTTTTTAAAATTCAATATTAATTATATTATGTTTTTTAGTATATTGAACAACCTTAACATCTAATTCTCTCAAATTATCTGTTACTTGAGCACAGATATCCTCGCATATGTCTGCTTGGACAAGATGGAGAAAAGATACTTCTTCTGATGAAATACTTTGAGTAATTTCTAGCATTTTTTTCACGATCCATTGAGGCCTTAATGTTAAACTGATAAAATTTTCTTTATCTTGAATCTCATCCCTTAACATGTCAATCCAATTCTTTAAGCTTTCTCCTTTTAATGAATCTTTATCAATCATTGATTCATATTCTTCACATAAATCCGCATGTAATTCATTTTTTTCAACAATTTCTTGATATATATATCCCATTGCATATTCGGGAATATCTACCTGAAAATATTTAATGTTCATTTGAGTCAATGTCTTAGCAAGCTCAGAATCATTAAATTCTTTCAGGTCAACGTTGAAATCAAGAGTTATAAAATCAACTTTCTTTTTAGTTATGAATTCTCTCAATGCAACAAGATCAAACTCATGAAAATCATCTTTATTCTTTTTGGCGACATATGCGCAGACTCTTTTTTTTATTGGTTTCAATTCCAATACTTCCATTTAATTCTACACCTCACTTCAAACTATATTTATTGTAGATATTAATCTATGTAAAGTACCTTTAGAAGAGATATAAATAAAATGACAACAATAATTTCAAAAAAATTGATAATTTTATTTTTCAAAAAAAAAATTTTAACAACATTACTGGTTAATTTGGTCTATCACGAAAAGTTTATGGTTATATTTGTTATTTATAGATTTTCATCGAATAATATTCGGTAGTAAATGCACAAGCTTAAATAACCTTCGTTCTATTATAAATATGACATTTCATATTTGGTAGAAAATTTTTCAAAATTCTTGATTTTCAAATTTTTTTTATCAAGGTGATTAACTATTCATTATTAAATGGTGGAAGGGATGGAAAACAAATGGACATTTATTCAATATTATCTCATGAGTTTAGAAGGAATATTTTGTTCCTGCTTGAAAAAGAAGGATACATTCCCTATACTGATTTAATGGATAAGCTAGGTTTAGACCAAACAGGGCAGCTCAATTTTCATTTAAGAAAACTTGGTTCTCTTATTGGAAAAGACAAAAAATCATATTTTTTAACTGAGGATGGTAAAAGAATTTTAAAAATACTCAGCATCAATAAAAGAATCTTATCAGGAGAAGAAGTAGAATATATCAATTCCAAAGGGAGTGAAATAAATAGAATAGGAGTAATTATTTGTAATTGTAATACTGAAATCTCCAACACGATTGATATAAACGCACTAGAAAAATACATAAACAGGTTGCCAAATGTTGTTTCAGTAAAGATTTTTGAAAATTTATGTCAAGAGAAAAATTTAGAAAAAATATCCGATTGGGTTAAAGAAAATTTTCTAAATAAAGTTGTCATTGCTGCTTGTTCTCCAAAATCGCATCAACTTGTCTTTGAACGAATTTTTGAGGAAGTAATAGATAAGTCAAACATTGAAATTGCTAATATAAGAGAACAATGTTGCTGGGTTCATCAAGGAAACGATAAACAAATTGAATCCTCTCAAGTATTGAAAAAGGCTCAATTACTAATCGAAGCTGCAGTTGAATGTTTATACCTTCAGAAAGAAGTAAAAGTTAAGAGGGTCGAAGTAGAAAAAAGTTGTGCAATATTGGGAGGGGGTATTGCGGGCATGACACTAGCATTAAATTTAGCTAGAGCCGGAATTAAAGTCTACCTAATCGAAAAAAGTCCTACTTTAGGTGGTAAGGTGGCACGATGGCATAGAATCCATAAAATGGGTGATTGTTCAATTTGTTTCATTTCAGAATTAATAGGTGAAATTGTAAAAGAAAAAAATATAGAAATTTTAACAAATTGCGAGATAACGAGCGTTTCGGGAGAAGTAGGTAATTTTTCAATAAATCTAATTAAAAAACCTCGATATATTGATGAGAAAAAATGTACTGGTTGCATGCAATGCATTGATGTATGCAGCATGGAAAAACCGAATCAATATGAGTTCAATCTCGTTAATCGGAAGATTATTTTCCTTCCTTTCCAAAACTCATATCCCTACACGCCTATTATTGAAGAAGAAGACATAAAGAATTGTCTCAATTGTAGAATTTGCGAAAGAGCATGCATGAATAATGCAATTGACTTAAATCAAAAACCAGAGGCAATTAAAATAAAAGCTGGTGTAAAGGCCATTGCTATAGGTGCCGATCTATATTCTGATCTAGAGGAATATCACCATGACCCTAAAAAAAACATCATCACTTCGGTTGAATTTGAAAGAATTTTATCATCAGATGGTCTTACTGAGGGGAAGATTTTAAAGCTTTCCGATAATAAACCGCCAAAAACAATATCAATTATTCAGGATATTGGACCTAATCGAGATCATTTAGGCCTTACGGATATAATTGCTCAAAAATATTTAAATTGTATTAGTGTTAAAAATCCAGATAGTCAGGTAAAAGTATTTTACACCATGAATAACTTGTATCATAATCATGAAGCGATCATCAAATCTACAGATCCGAGATTCTATTATGTCAATCAACTTGAAATAAAAAGAGAAAATGATGAAAACATCATTATCGCAGATAATAAAGAGTATCCAAGTGATTTGATTGTACTAAATCTTGATTTGATACCTAATAAGGATTTAAAAAACCTTAGAAAGACTTTAGATTTTACTCTAGATGATAACGGATTCATGAGTGAAGATACGTTAGCTTCTGGTATATTTGGTGTCGGAACAATCCTTGGTCCTTACAATTATCAATCAACAATAAATAGTGCTAATAAAGTTGCACTAGAAATCATATCACTCCTTTCAAATGATTATTTGATCTCGGAATTTACGGGAGTGGAAATCGACCATAAAAGATGTGGTCTATGTTCTTTATGCGTGAATGCTTGCCCTTATAATGCCATTACTATTGAAGATGACAAAATCAATATTGATAAGTTTAAATGCAAGGGTTGTGGTACTTGCGTGAGTGTTTGTCCTACAAATGCGATTGAAATGAATATAGATACTGATGAAAAAATACTTAGAAAAATAGATATTTATTCGGGGTTTAATGCCACGCCCAAAATACTAGCTTTTTGCTGTAAATCTTGTGGATATGCCGCAGCTGATGATGCCGGACTCAAAAAACAGTTTTATAAACCCAATATCTTTATCATTAGAGTTCCCTGTACGGGGCGTATTGATACACATTTTATAACAAGAGCTTTCGAAAAGGGATTTCAAGGTGTCATGATTATTGGATGCAGGAAAGATGCTTGTAGATATATCGATGGTATTCAAAAAGTACAGAAAAAAGTTCAACTTTTGAAAAAAGTCTTGGGTCCACGACTAAGCAGGAAAATCATCATTAAAAATCTAAATGCTGTCGAAGGAATCAAGTTTTCAAATTTTGTAAATAGATTTTATCATATATTAAAGGAGGAATACGAATTTGCGACTTAAATTTCTCATAACTTCATTGACTTCATGTAGTGGTTGCATTTCTTCCTTGATTTCATTAGATATTTTCTCTCAATTCCTTGAAAGGACTGAGATCTCATATTTCCCATTCATGTCAGATAAAATTAATATAGAACCATGTGATATAGCCCTTATAGAGGGTTGTGTTTCGGAGGAAGCACAAATTGATTATCTTAAAGATATTAGAATCTCAGCAAAAAAAGTATATGCGTTAGGAACCTGCGCCGCTTTTGGAGGTATTTTGAGCCTTTCAAGAAAGAAGAGGGCCTCACCATTATCAGATTATGTTGAAATAGATGGAATCATTCCTGGTTGTCCTCCCCCTAATAAACTGCTTGGAAATTGCCTGATTAGATTACTTGAAAGAAAAAATATTGAATTATCACCTAAAAATCTTTGTAACGATTGCCCTTATAAAATAACTTTTAATATTAAACCAGAAATCGAAATCAAAAAAATTTTACCCCAAAATAGTGAATTTAACACGGGAGACGATGAACAAACTTGTTTCTTAAATAGGGGTATCATGTGCATGGGACCCATTACCAGAGAAGGTTGTGATCATGAATGTATAAAACGAGGAATTCCATGTGAAGGATGCATGGGTCCAGTTTCTAAAGATTTCACCTCAAATTTAGTTAATTATTTAAGTCTATTTCATGTTGTAAAAGATTTGAAAAAATATTCTGGAATTTTCTATCGATTTTCAAAACCAAGGATTTGGAGGTAGGCAGATGCAAAAAGTTGTAGAAGTATGCACGAGAGTGGAGGGTCATGGAAGTTTAGATATATTTATAAAGGATGATAATGTATCTCACGTAGAATTCAAGATAGGTCCGTATAGAGATTTTGAAAACATGTTAATTGGAAAAAAAATTGAAGATGTTCCCAGAATAATTTCAAGAGTGTGTGGCTTGTGTCATGCTTCTCAAAGTATAGTCAGCTGTAAGACTATTGAAACAATGTATAATATTAAACCTCACATGCAATCTATTATTGTAAGACGTCTTTTAATGACAGGTGAACTTATAAAATCCCATTTGATGCATTATTTCTTTCAATCATTTCCAGATCTTCTAGAAATTTTTAATATTAATGAAAAAGTTCTAAATTTAAATGATCTATTGAAATATAATAGCAATTTAACATCAAATATCTTCGATCTGATAAAAGTTGGAAATGAAATAAATAATCTTTTTGGAGGTCGTTCCGTGCATTTAATAACACCATTACCCGGAGGAATTATTTTTAGGCCTTCACAAAAATCTATTAAAATTGCTCAAAAACTATTCGAAAAAGCCTCATTTTTACTAGAAATGATTATCGAAGATTTTTCCAATATTTTTTCAAATTTTACTCCTCCTGAAGATTATTCACTTTCTAAAGCATACTTTTTAGCATTAAACAATAACAAGGTCTATGATCGTTATGAAGGGGTTCTCACTATAAAAAAAAATTCTAATTACAATGATTTTCACGAAACAGAATACAAATCTTATTTCAATAAAGATCTAAATCTTCATGGAATTGATTTTGTTAACCAAAACGGTGAAAATTGCTTAGTTGGACCACTTGCAAGAAATAATATAGTTGAAAATTATGGAGTTGAGCAAATAACATCATATCTCAACTTATTTCAAAAATCTTGGAAAAATAACCTCTTGTATGCCAATTTTTTAAGATTAATTGAGGTATATTGTGAAGTAATCAAGTCATTAGATTTATTGAATGACCAGGTAATAAAGAATGAATACCCCCTTCCAGAATTAGTAAATATCAAAAATAATATTGGTATAGCCGTTGTTGATGCACCTAGAGGAACATTAATCCACCAATATCGCGTAAATGATAGAAAAACTGTTGAAGAAGCAAAACTTTTCATTGCTACAGAGATGAATCTTCCGATTATCAATCAAATGATCACGGATTATGCCAAAAAACTCTATTTGAAGAAAGACATATCATTTGTCAAGAAAAATGTTCAAAAGATGATTAGAGCATTCGATCCATGCATAGCATGTGCAACACATTAAGCATCAATTAAAAAATAAGGAGATTGGTTCTATGAAAATACTCACTGAAAATGAAAGAAGAATCATCCAAGCAGAACAATTATGCGAAGTTTTTTTATTATATTTTGATGAAAAATTAGGTCATATACCAATTTTAGTGAGTCCTGAGGATGTCATGAAAAAAAATAAAGAAACGATGCAAATTCTCCGTATTCATTCCATTTGGTTCTTAGATCTAAGTGATAAGACATCTCTTGATCGCGTGGATTTAGAATATGGAGGGAAAATGTACTTTGCAAAAAAATTTCTAGTTCCTTCTTTTAGAAATAAAAGAAGAGCTGGTTCAGAAGAGGTTAAATTTGAAACGATAGTCTTAATTTTAGCACTCCCCATAGAAATGGATATTTTCGGGGGAGCTTTACTCGGGGAAATGGCTGAGAGAATCGCCAAACACTTTAAATTTTATCTTTCTGACGTGATTGAAGCAGAAATAGAAAAATTGAATGTAATTATAAAGCCAAACGCTAAATATTTAATTGAAAAGGGAGAAAAAATTAAAAAAAGAATAAGGATGCTCATTAAAAACACCTGCTCCCAATATTTTCAATCCGTAATAAAAAAAACAGATACGACCATCTTAAAAATTCAAAAAGCAATTTCCTACTTGTCGTTAAAAGGGGTGCCAGTGAGTTATATAGTTAGCAATAACAAAAATATTGGATTTTCTAACATAAAATTATTTGATCAAAAGACTACCCATCATCCTAACAGTAAAAATGAAATCCCTTTTCAAATATCTAATATCAATACCATTGAAAATAGTCAAGAGGTCGAAATATCCGTTAAAAATCAAACTAACAAAGAATTTAAAGATCTATTGATAAAAATAACTTCATTATACGAGTTTTTTGAACAAGTTATTCTTTACGATAAAATTGAACTTTGGTTTCCAGAGGAAGAAATTCTTTTCATCCTTCCTGAGATGATGATGGAAAATGAATATATTTTATATTTATTAGAGCAAAATCAAAAAAAAGTCATTTTTCAAAAAAAAATTAAACTACTTAAAGAATAAGAAAGATGTCACCTGGAAAATTCACATGATATATAATTTCAATTTCTAAGTAAAAATGATTTTATATAACAAATATATTCCTATAATGACCGCATATAGAGGAATGACGTATCTCCATATCTTATTTGGAGTAATTCTTACCAAATAGGGAGTAATGATTGCGGCGATAAAACCACCCGTGAAGATTGAAGGCAATAAGGTCAGATCAATCTCGACACCAAAAGCAGTTATAAAAAAGAACGTGACGATACCAACGATGCATACCATTGCTTCAGCAAGAGAAACAATTGCCGTGGCACTTTTTTCATATACCCCAGAATAAATTTGACCCAATGTTATAACAGGACCATATCCTCCAGCACCTATTCCTTTATTAAATCCTGCAATCGCAGAAAACCCAAATAATAAACCCGATTTAATTTCAATCTCATCTGCTTGTTTTTGTTTCATTTTATTTCTAAATACGGAGAAAACGCCCATGAAAAGAACCAGCATTGCTACATAAAATTGTATGAATGTTTTAGGCAAGTGGAGTGCCATGTAAGTGAGCATGATGGAAAAAAAGATGCCGATACATCCAATTCCTCCTATAATAAATGCAAGTTTTGCACTATCACTCAATGGCCGGAGAGAAAAATTAACATTTTCGAATTCATGACTGAAATATGATTTGATAAATCCTGTAATTGCTTGAGAAATTAAAAGAGTAGGAACGACTTGCAAGGGAGAATACCCTAATATGAGCAATAATGGTGTCAACCCCGTTCCAAATCCCATGCCCGCAGCGGAATCCATGAACTCAAAAATAAACGCAATTAAAATAATGAGAATTATGAGCTGGAACATGTGATGATCTCCCCTCTAATTGTTATATTACAATTGAGAAAATAACCATCGTAACAAAATAGAAAAGAACGGCAAAACCTATTCTTTTAATTGTGGTTTTTTCTATTTTTAGCCTTTCTTTCAAGCTCTTGGAATCAATTTCACGTGCTTCGCTTCCAATATTCCATCCCATTTTATTAACCACACTATTTTTAAAGTATTTTAATGACTGATAATTAAATATAATTAATTCCAATTAAACTTAATGATTTTAAAAATAGGTCAGTAATTCAAAAAAAAAATAGATAAAATCATGTTTCAATAAAAATTCAGCTTATTATGGAATAATCCAGGAAATATTCTAAATTCATGGAAAAAAAAACTAGGGGAATATTATATTATAAGTTTTCAGCAATACAAATATTCCCAAAAAAATTATAAATACTCCAGTTAATTTCTTGAATCTTTTTTCATCTTTCATTTTACGTGTAGTAAATGCACCTACTATTGTTGCAGGAATAGCTCCAATTATTAATGCGAAAGACATGATGAAAAAATCAATAGTTATTGTGCTTATAAGAAAGTATGTTAGTAATCCTGCCAAACATATTGGTGCTTCACATGCCAACCCTGTTGCGATTGAGTTTTTAGTGTCTCTTCCTGAAACTACTTGACCTGCAGTTATTAATGGTCCAAATCCACCTCCAGATATGGATTTATTAAAGGAACTTATTGTTCCTATGATCCCTATTTTTTTCCATGAAAATTTATAGCTTCTTTTCATTAACATTAAAGTTCCAACACTCAATACCAAAATTCCAATATAAGTATTTATTATTGTTTTATTTAATTCTACGGCCAAAAAAACAGCAAAAATGGTGGCACCGATTCCAAGAGCGCTTATTAAAAAAAAGATTCTCCAATTAGTTGTCCCATTTTTCGAAAGGTCAGCATTCCCAAAGAAATGGTGCATGGCTGCTCCAGAAACACCAGTTATTATTTCTGAAAGCAAAATTGCTGGCACGATATCCAGTCTCTGCAAGTTTAATATAAGTAATAAAGGTGTCAATATAGTTCCATAACCGCCCCCTAAAGCCGTATCAATGAATTCAAAGCTAAAAGCAAATATTACAATTAAAATGAACAATTCTAATCCAATAATTTTGTATCATCCCAGATTATTTTTTATATAATTAAAATTGAAATATCGCAATACATGAAAAAACATTTATCTTTTCTTTTAATGTAATTTTCTCCAATAATAATCACTATTTCAAACTTTTAGAATCAATTGCTAATGCTTTTTTTCCAATAACTCACATTTTCATATTTTCATTTATCTCTTTAATAATTTTTAATGACATTTAATTAAATGTAATTAATTATAATTAAAGTTATTGATTTTTAGAATCAGAAAAATGATTTTAAAAATATCAAAAAAAAATAACAGATTTATGAATATATCTTAGTTATATGATCATAACCATAAACATTTCTAATGATGAAATTAAAAATATCTCATAAGATGATTCATAATCGATATTATAGATTCTGAAATCCTTGAAATATTGAAGGAGAATAGTAGGATTTCTTATTACAAAATTGCCGATAAGATAGGAAAGACAGAAGCGACTGTTAGACGCAGGATAAAAAAATTAGAAAAAAATAGAATAATCAAGAAATATACAACTGAAGTTAAGCTGAAATCTGAAAATTATATAAATATTTTAGTTAAGATTGAGATTAATTTAAAAGAAATAAAAACAATTTTGGATGAATTAAATTTAATGGAAGAAATTACGGATATATGGAGATTAAGCGGTGATGCTGGCTTGCTATTAAGAGTAAAGATCCCTTCGTTAAATTATTTTAATCCCTTTATTGAAGAAAAGATATCTTTAATCAAGGGAATAAAATTAATTAAAGCTAGCTTGATTTTAGAAGTCATTAAATAATATTGAAAATCCTTTGTTTTCTATAGTTTTAAAAAATTAAGCATCAATAAAATTGAAAATAGAATTAAAACAAGCTAAAAAATAAAAAAAAGAGGTACATATGAAATTGGTTTAAATCAGATCCCCACTCTGCTCTAAACCAAAACATATGCCTTCACGTGATAATGTCTATATAAGACCATGATGGATAATTTATTTATTAAATTTCATGCTTTGTTATGGCATAAACGCTCGAGTAGGGTTGGATCGACCAGTTCCTTTGGTTCCCATCCTTTTTCCTTGAGATATGCTTGAACCTCATCTTTAATGCTGATTGGGATGTCCGCATCCACTCTGATAAATTTCTCCAAATCATTCGGGAATTGAACACCCTTGTATTTTCGTTCGAGATCGATCCAATGGGACAATTTAATCATTCTTCCCTTGGAATTATCTGCGGGTCTCAAGCACAGTTTAGCGGTCAAGCAAATTGCTTGTTCGATAGATTCCGCAGTGGTTAAAAGATGTTCCGGACCGGGTCCGACTAAATGACCAGAGGTACCATCTCTTGCATTATAAACCTTCCAATTCTCTTCATCGTATGTTCTTCCAAGATACATCCTTCTATATTCTGCAGAATGAGGTCCACAAATCGCAGGAATGCCCATGCCATTACAGCTACTTGCAATGCTTGCTGCTTTTTGACTCATGGCACCCCAAGCGACGCCACAAGCGCCTACTCTATTGAGGATATAGTCTGCGATCTCTTCATAATTTCCGCGTAAAGGACGCCTTGCAAAAATATTTGCTATTTTAATTGCTGCACCATTAATGTGTGGATTGCTGACACAACTTCCAACATTTACAAGACCACCTCTATCAAAATACCCTGGGAACCGATCATATAATGTTTTACCTTCTTCGTCCTTTACAAGACCAATGTCCATCGCTCCACATCCCGAAACGACCACGATATAATTTCTCACTAAGAATTCTTCTGCCATCATGTATAATTCCTGAATCTCCTTGGCATAATTCGCACATCCAATTATGGCCACGACTCCTGGAATTTCGCCTAAAACTACAGGCGCCCCCACGTTTCTTATTTCCACGTCTTGAATGGGACCCCGTCCTGCTCTCATGTTAAATGTTTCATTTCGAATCTTATCCCGTGCAGCATACATGATGAGGGTTAATGGGGATACTTCTTTCTTGCAATCTGCTTCGCATCGCCCACAATCCAAACAAGAATCAAATACGCCTTCTAATACAGAGAAATCTCCTTCTTTTGCTAATTTCACGCCCTCAACAATTGGTAAATCATTTGGACAATTCCTTTGACAATTTCCACAGCCATTACAGTTCATTGCCATGTCAATACAACCTTGTTTATCAGGAATGCCACTCTTGGCTGCCCTGATTGGTTTTACTTTAATTGCAGTTTCTACGGCAATTTTTCCAGCTTTTATTGGATCAAGAATTAAAATTCCAGGTGTCTTACCGCTAACCAGGTCAGCAATGACTTCATCAACAGGATCACTTGTTCTATTAGGAAGACCTCCCATGTTTTTTTCATTCGTTGCAATGAAGGGAGCATTCACTAATTTCGCTTGTTCAAAACTTCTCAAGTTGACACATTGCTCATCAACCATCACGACATCTGCCAGTCCAGAACGAATATAAAACATTTGACGGGAAAGAGATCCTACTATTTTCGCACCATCATAATATCTGGTTAAATCAATAGCAGTGCAACAAATTGCTCCGACATCAACTTTTTCTTCTAAATCATTTTCTCTCATGTAATCTACTAATTCAATACCAGGGGCTACATTATGCCCAATCATTAAAATAGTGGCTTTTTTTTCAAAATCCAGTGTACCCATGCCTAATTCAATGATAGGGACATCAGGGTCACCCATTGGAAACCCATAAGCTGCAATCTGAACAGCATCAGAAATTTCCATTCCCACGGCATCCGCTAATCCTGCTAAAAAACTTTTTGCTTCATAATCCAGGTGATTAGATTCCTGCCCGGTATGACCTGCTGCTAATAAATGAGTGATGGTATAATGAACCCATTCCATTGCGGTCTCTAAATCTTCTAAACATTCAGGTTTCATGCCAATTATTAATCGAGTACAAGGCATTTCTACAGCAATGTTATTTCCATAATTAATGGCAACATTACCATATTTTTCTTTTAACCAATGCAAGAGATGATCTCCGTGGGCACTATGACAAGCGGCACCAATGCAACAAGCAATTTCAACAATTCGAGCGTTTTGAGTTTGCATGTTAATACCACAAGCTCCCGTTCTTCCCTTGGAAAGATTACACTTACCATACGTGCAGAGACAACACATGTCACATATTGGCATGTAGGTGGGGTTATATCTTTCCATTAACTTGAAGAACCATGGACGTAATGTAGGGATGTGTGGTTTTGGATGGGGACCCATGGGCTCCCATTCAGATTCATCCCCCTCTCTTATTACCTTTCCGGTAGTAAACTCAAATCCCTTGATCGTGCCGAGAGGTCCTTTATAGGAATCAATTTTGAGCCTTGCTCCTTTTTCTGTCATGTTTTTCTCATTTT
>CAZRIR010000002.1:0-29034 GCA_964600195.1 uncultured archaeon
AATTGTAGTTCATGTTCCAATAATTCTTTTTGTTTTGGATGTCGAAGTAGTGCTTATTATTACAGTGGAGATATTTTAGCCGCTGATCCAAAATGTTATCAATATTCCCAAAACAAAGCAAGGGAAGAAGATTGAGATATATATTATTAAATTTGAATTATTTATAAAAAATTTAGGTTATGGATAGAAAATTGAAAATCTCCGAAAATATTGACATTAAATGTGGTGAAATAAAATAACGCATAAACATTATGATTTTAGTGTAAATGATGTAAGCGAGGTATATGCAGGTCCTGGTGGAAAATTATGGGAACTTCTAATGGGAGAACAGATTCATGTTGGAGGTCCTGAACAAACAGAGATCCTTGCTAAAAAATTAGGACTTGATAAAGGAGGAGAAAAATTACATCTTTTAGATATATGCTCCGCTTTAGGAGGACCCGCACGTCAATTAGCTGAAAATTATGGAACAAAAATAGTGGGGCTTGACATAACATTAGAAATGATAAATGAAGCTGAAAAAAGAACTCAAGACAAATCTTATGCAGAAAAGATTGAATATCGCCTTGGTTCGGGATTGGATATCCCTGCTCATGATTCTACTTTTGATATTGTGTGGGGGCAAGATGCATGGTGTTATATTCGAGATAAATCAAGACTCATTAATGAAATCAGTAGAGTTTTAAAAAGGGACGGAATTCTCGGATTTACGGATTGGATTTGGGGTTCTGTCGATCCTCCCGAAAAAGATGCTGATTATTTAATGGAATTTATGGTGTTCCCCGATTTACAAACCTTGGATGGTTATGCTATCTTAATTGACAATTCTGGGATGAAAATAGAAGAAAAACAAGATTTAGGACCTGATTTTGCAAATCACATGGATATATACCTTAATAAATTACATGCAGCAAAACAAGATGTCATTTCGGGATTTGGAGAAGAGTTTTATAAAGAAGCTGAAAAAGGTATTTTAGCTTGGCAGAAAGCAGCACATGAAAAATGGGTGAATAGAGGCATGTGGATTGCAAAAAAACTATAAATATTCATAATGTATCAAAAAATTAAAAGAATAAACAGATTATTTTCTATATAAATAATATAGATTGATATATAATTTGATAAAAAATTTGTTTTTAACTGGTTATATTGAAAAGTATATTCACATAATAGAACATATTTCCAAGAAAGAAATTATATCGTGGTATTTCCCGAAATTTCATGCTTTCATTAGAAATTTTCGTCAGTTAGGGTATTTGGATTCTTTGATTGAATAAGAACAAATATTCTTGTAAATGGTATCTGAACGGCTTTCGTCTATTATTTATAAACACATCGTTTTTAAAGAATCGCATGTTAAGAAAGCTAAAAGAATTTAAATTAGTTTTATGTGATTAAAATGGCAATTTGGATTTGTGACGCTTGTGGGTATGTATATGACGAAGAAGCCGAGGGTACGAAATTCGAAGACTTACCAGACGATTGGACTTGTCCCGTCTGTGGTGTGGGAAAAGATATGTTTACAAAACAATAAATGATTCAATTCTTCTTTTTTTTTATTTTTTTCTCCGATAAAATTTTCTAAACAACTAATGCAAATCCAAATTTAGAAAAAAAATATTTATAATTTATCCTTGAAATCTCTTTTCCAATGTTTTTTCATGTAGTTTAAAAGCAAGCAAAAGACTTACACATCCAAATCCTAATAAAAATCCAATATCAAGAAGAATTCCAAGACTTCCAAATGCACTTGTATTCCCTAACCCCATATTAACCATGTCAACAAAATAAGTTAATGGTGAGATAAAGATTATTGGTGAAATGATTATTTGGGCAAATAATGGGCTGATAAAGACTATTGGGAATTTTATTAAAATAGTCAAAACCATCGTGTTACCTGGTGCATCCGTAGATGGTACAGATAATATGAGACTAAAACTTGCAAAAGCTAATCCTGCTAAAACAATTCCAGATATTACCATGATGATATTTAAGGAAACTGGTATGGATAATAAAATCATTCCGATAATCAAAGGTATTGACGTGAAAATAAATCCATAAATGAATGAACTCCACATGTTTCCTAATAAAATTGTTTTGATTGAAATTGGACAGGTTATCAGTCTTTCAAAATTTTTACTCATCGTTTCCCAAGGAAACACTATTGGGCCTATAGAGGTGGAGGTTAAAAAAACAACCATTCCCATTAGTCCAGATAACAAATATATCGGTTTTATCACTCTTCCGAGAGTTAAAGCAATAAAGAGGATTATTGGAAAAATAAGACCTTGTATTATCACGGGTGGTTTATTGTAATATATCTTTAGATCTTTTTTGGTGAGAACAAAAGATCGTCTCAATTGAGTTCTGAAACCATCTAATCTTGATGATTTTTTAATTATCGAATACTCATTCATTTTTAATACCCTCCTCAATTATTTTCAGAAATGCTTCTTCTAATTTCGGTTGATTTGTGTTTAATTGTCTTAGTGTTAGATTATTCGATTTGACCAAATCAACCAATTCACAGATTGCTACATGATTATCCTCAACAATTATGTGAAAACCACCATTAACTTTTTTTATTTCCTTTGCGGATTGAAGTTTCTCTATAATACTTTTTTCAACTTCACTTTCGAACTGAATATCTATTGCCTGATTTTCTTGAGTTAATTTTTTAAGGTTGTAGGGTGTATCTAAACTTATTAATTTTCCGTGATTTATTATCGCAATACGATCACATAATTCATTGGCGACTTCCAAGTCATGAGTCGTTAAAAATATTGTTACGCCTCTTTCATTATACTCTCGTATCAATTTTTTAATAATCTTGGCTGATTGAACGTCCAAACCCGAAGTTGGTTCATCAAGGAATAATATTTCAGGATCGTTCATCAAGGCCATGCAAAGTAGTAACCTTTGTTTCATACCTTTAGAATACTTACCTGTTTTAATTTTTCTTTTTTCATACAAATCGAATTTTTTAAGCAAATTCTCTGCATTATTAATTCTCTTATCTTTTGAACTACCATATAGTTCTCCAATGAACATTAGATTTTGCCATCCTGTATAATTCATATAAACATTAGCCATCTCAGGAACATTACCAATGACTTGTTTTACTTCTATTGGATGGTTCCAAGCATCTAACCCAAATATTACAATTTGACCATGGGATGGTTTTAGAACTCCCGTCATCATTCTAATTGATGTTGTCTTACCTGCCCCATTTGGTCCTAAAAACCCAAATATCTCTCCCTTTAATACTTCAAAACTTATATTATCGACAGCATTTATGAGGCCATCAAAAATTTGGTGATTTACATTTCGCATCTTCCCTTTTTTTCCATTTTTAGGGATTTTGAAATGCTTGCTCAAATTTTTAATCACTATTGCGTTCATATTAGCACCTTTTCTTTCAAATCACGCCTATTTTTCTTCTTTTAATTGAACATGTTTTAAAATCTCATCGATTGGTTGATCACCATGACATTTGATGATTTGGTTTAGTGTGCAGCAACCACTTGGGTATTTATCTCTTATATCTGGCTTATCACATTTACATTCTTCCTTTTCATTAACATTCATATTTATTTTCTCGCAACTTATTTTTTTAGATTTATATATAATTTTTAATTAATTAAATTATATATTCAACTAATCAAAATATAAATTTAAATATTTCGAAATTTTATTAATATTATAGTGATCTATAAAAGGGGGAATAATTGTTGACTAAAGAAATAGACATTTCAGAGATGATGAAATACGCTCGAGCTTTACACTGTGGTATCAGGTGGAAGATAATTGAAATTTTAAAAGAAGGTTCAAAAAGTTCGGATGAAATTTTTAAAATTATTAATGATAATAGAGATAACATGCCTCAAAATCCAAAAGAATGTAAGGGACAATGCAATAATGATATTGCAAAGGATTTAAAAAAACCTTCACTTTACTACCATTTAAGGGAACTTGAAAGTGTAGGAATCATAGAACTTGATGAATATAAACCAAGCAAAGAAGGAAGGGCACCTGAAAAAGTATGGAAATTAAATATTGAAAAATTAACGATTAATTTTAAATAAAATTAGAGTTTTGATTCACTTTTTTGCATAATAAGAATAAATTTGCTTCCTTTTGTATGATCTCCTTTTACCTTATCTCTGATACAAATCTTACCACCAAAACTTTCAATTGCATTTTTTACTAGTGAGAGGCCCATTCCCATTCCACGATTACCTTTAAATTCCCGATTACCTACTTTAAATATCTTCTCCTTACGAGCATCCTCTATGCCAATACCATTATCGATAAATTCCATTTTTATATATGAAAGACTCTCCATGTTAACTTCAGTTATTTTAATAAAAATCTCAACTTTTTCATTATCATTATAGTTCACCGCATTGATTAGAATGTTTTCAAACACGTCTAAAAGAAGTTCATTAGCCTGAACATTATTAATCTTCGAGTTTCCTTCTACTTTTATGCTAATTTCCCTGTTTTGATATTTATTTTTTGTAAAATTTATTGCTTCCTTTAGAAAAACATGTAGATTCACATCAAAAATAACTAAAGTAGAATCTTCTAATTTTGATAATTTTTGAACATTTGAGATCAATTTAGCACCCCTGAGTGCGCTATCATTAATGATTTCTAATAGGCCTTCAATCTTTTTTGAATCAACTATATCCTTATTAAATAAGGAATATAATTCCACAGATGATAAAATGCTTTGTAGAACATTATTGAGATCATGAGCAAATAAATCTTTATAGAAAGTAACGCGATCATAGGCTTTTCTATAATTCTCTTCGGAAGCTTTTAATTCCTCTTCGGCAATTTTACGCTTAGTAATGTCTCTTCCATATAAATTCACGTATCCAAATTCTTCTATGGATCTCATAACAAAGGAAAAGACCTTATTCTCAAGGTTTAAATCAAATTCTTTTATGAGATTTGAAGAAGTTGCCTGTTCAATATATTCTCTGAGATATTCTGGAGTTTTATCTCCCACTTTCACGTGAAATAATTCTATTGCTGAATGATTGATGTATAAAATCTCATTTAAATTTACCCTTAAGACTGGTGATGGATTTTCAAATGGAAATCGGGCAATTTCTTCAACTTTTTGTTCAATAATTTTCCGATCATTTATGTTAATTACCACAGAACGAGATTCTATTACCTTTCCAACGTTATCTAATATGGGTTTTACACTTAAATTTATCCAGATCAATTCCCCGTTTTTTTTTTTCATTTGAAGCTCTTCATTTTTAATTTCGATCCCTTTCAAGAAGGTTTTAAATAATTCCCTCGCTTTATTTTTACCATTTGCATTTGGAGCATACAGATCTAAAATTTTAGTCTTAAATAATTCCTTTTTTGAATAACCCAAAAGTTCTTCCGCAGCTTTATTACAATTTCTAATATTACCAGTAGGATCGATCGAAAAATATGCATTAGGAGCATCCTCATAGAGATCTCGAAAGTTATTTTCAGATTCTATTAGTTTTTGTTGTGCTTTTTTTCTTTCCGTGATATCTCGAATAAAAATTAAGATTTGTTCTTCATTTAGATACAAGTGTCGACCCTCAAAAGTTAATGTTTTACCATGCATCTCAAGATCGTATTCTATTATTTGTGGTTCTTTTGTCTTTATTATTTTTTGAACAGCCATTAGACTTTCATTACCAATACTATTTGGCATTATTTCCGAAATTTTCTTCCCCATAAATGATTCTGGTGCTATATAAAATTGTTCAATATTTCCTCTGTAATCCAATATTGTAGTATCTCTCTAGAAACAATGAAATACAGGTCAGGGATAGCTTCAAATATGTTTCTTATTTTAGTTTCCGATTCTTTTAATTTTAATTCAGAATCCTTTCTATGTGTTATATCTTGAATAATTATTTGAAAGAAGACTTTACCTTCTAAATGAAATAAGGAAATATTAGTATTTATCCATCTTTTAGATCCATCTTTTAATACTATTGGAACTTCTAAGGCTCCGACAGATTTCCCCTTTAGAAGTAATTCTTGTCTTTCTTTTACTTTATTAAAGATCTCTGGTGAAAAATCTTGAACCTCTAATGATGATTTTCCAATAAACTCTTCTTTTTTAGTACCAAATGCTTTTTCAGTAGTAATATTAGCATCAATAATAATTCCATTGGAATCCAATATAACAATGGGAAATGGAATTGTATTAAAAAGATGTTGGTAACTTTTTTGAGAATTTATTAGTTTTTCAAACATTTTTAAACTAAGTTCATCCGCTTTTTCATTAAATTCAGAGAACAAATCCCTTTTACCCAGCAGTTCTAATTAATTTAATTATTTATAACGCAAAAAATAATTTAGGATTGCTAAAATGAAATAATGTTATCTACATCGAATCATAAAGAATAGTGAAAAATATAATATTTTTATGCTAAATTAATTAATGCGTTATAAATAATCAATATCTTATTTAGATAATTCCTTTTGTAATCAAAATAATAAAAATTATTACCAAATATTTGGTAATAATCTATGATTTTTTTTTCTTTTTACAAAAAAATAGGGCGAGTAATTATATTTAATTTTTTATATTATAATCTGAAATTTGTTTTTAAATTTTATAAAATATAGGAATTAAACTTAAGATTATTCCTAAGATCCATTAGATCAAATAAACTAACTATATAAAATGGTGAAATTATTATGGAAAATTTAGAAATCTTAAAAGACGTATTTTATGTTGGTTATGTTGATTGGGAAGTCCGAAATTTTCATGGATATTCTACTCATAAAGGAAGTTCTTACAATGCTTATTTGGTCAAGAGCGGTGATAAAACCATCTTAATTGATACGGTAAAACGTCCTTATTTCAGTTATTATTTAAAGAATATAAAAAAGGTATGCGATCCGAAAGAGATTGATTACTTTATAATGAATCATATTGAACCCGATCATTCTGGTTCATTTCCTCTCATAGTTCCCTACCTCCCAAATGCAGAGATCATTGCTTCTGTAAAAGGTGTCGAAATATTGGAACAACATTATCACGAAGAATTAGATACGGATTTTTTTAAAAAGATCCGTGCAGTCGGAGAAGGTGATACTTTAGATGTAGGAAACGGAAAAAAATTTGCATTTGTTCCCATACCAATGATTCATTGGCCAGATTCAATGGTTTCTTTTATGACTGATGATAATGGAAAAAACGTGTTATTTTCTAATGATGCGTTTGGTCAACATTTAGCGACCTCAAAATATTGGGATGATGAAAATGCTCTTTCTGAAATAATGGAGCAGGCAGCTAAATATTATGCAAATATTTTACTACATTTATCTAAATTAATTGCTAAAACGTTGCCCGTGGTAGGAGCCCTCCCAATCGATATCATATGTCCATCTCATGGTGTTGGATGGCGATCCCATATCCCTAAGATCATAGAAGCCTATAAAAAATGGTCTAGTGGTGAGATTGAAGACGATAGCGTTCTAATTGTTTATGATACAATGTGGGAAAGCACGGCAAAAATAGCAAAAGCATTATATTATGAAATTTTTACGCGGGGGATCCCCGTAAAGAGGTTCAGATTAACCCAGGCAGATTATAGTGATGTCATAACTGAGGCAATGAATGCCAAGGCGATTTTAGTTGGAAGTCCCACATTGAATATGGGATTATTTCCAACCGTCGCAGAATATCTATCTTATCAAAAGGGATTGAAACCCATGAATAAGATTGGTTTGGCATTTGGTTCATATGGGTGGAGTAAGGGGGCGGTCAAGGCGATTATTGAAGAGTTAAAAGCAACCAAAATTGAAGTGATGGAAGAATCAATTGAGATAAAATTTGTTCCACGTCCAGAAGATCTCGATTTTAAGGATCTTGTAGATAAACTAGTTGAAAAAATGGAAGGAGGGAATTAGGGTGGATTTTTCCTTAACTGAGGAACAAAAACAACTGCAACTAAGAGCACGAGAATTCGCATTAAAACACATCCTTCCCGTTGTTCATAAATATGATGATATTGGAATCACTCCCATACATGTCATAGAGGAGGCTTGGAAAGCGGGACTCATGAATTTAGACATCCCAAAAAAATATGGTGGAAATGAATATGGTTTATTAGAGTCCACATTGCTTGTTGAAGAATTTGCAGCTGCTGGTCCAGGAATGGCCACGAGTATATTTGCTAACGGTCTTGGTGAAGAACCACTTTTAATGTCCGAAAATGAATCATTAAAGGAAGAAATTTGCAAAGATTTAATAAATGAATTTGGTTTAATATCTTTTGCAACTTCCGAACCTGTAATGGGTTCTGACGTTGGAGGGATGATATGCAAGGCGGATAAGGATGGAGATGAATGGATTCTTAATGGAAAAAAATATTGGATTACAAATGCGGGTTTTGCAAAATATATCTCTCTTTTCGCAAATGCTGATCCAAAATCAAGGCACAAGGGGATCTGTGGATTTATTGTAAGAACTGATAAAGAAGGAGTAGAAACGGGAAGACATATCGAAAAAATGGGTCATAGGTGTTCTAATACAACTGTGGTGAATTTAAAGGATTATTATGTTCCTCCGGGTGATGTATTAGCTGAGCCTGGTAATGGATTTCCATTAGCTATGAAAACTTTCGCAAGGACTCGTCCAATAATCGGTGCCATGGCTACAGGATTGGCACGCTCTGCAATGGAATGGGCTATTCATTACGTTAAAAAAAGAAAAGCTTTTGGTCAAGCCCTTGCAGAATTTCAAGCATTACAGTTCAAGATTGCTGAAATGTATCAAAAAGTGGAAACTGCACGTTTAATGACTTGGAGATCAAGTTGGGACGCAGATAATGGAAGAGATCCTCTTCTATGGGCTTCAATGACCAAGTTTTATGCAACAGAAATTGCTTTGGAAGTTGCTAATGATGCCTTACAATGCTATGGTGGTTATGGTTATACTAAAATGATGCCCATTGAAAAATTGTTTAGAGATGCCAAGCTTTATCAAATCTATGAGGGAACTACACAAATACAAAAGTTAATAATTTCAAGATATGCTTTAGGAGCTTATGAGCCAATCATGCCTGCAATAGAAGATGTCCCCTATGCACCTGTCGATGAGGAATGGAAAGAAAAAACGGAATATTGGAATGATATTGATCAGTCAAAAGGTGCTAAAAAGGCGTGGCGTTGTCGTATTTGTGGACATATTCACTATGGTGATGAACCTCCAGAAGAATGCCCCGTTTGCAAGTTTCCTAAAGGTGTATTCAAGGAAGTCTGGTCAAAATAAATTTTTTTTTTAAATTTCATAATAATTTACTATTCCTATCAGATGAAATATTACTAAATTAAATTAAAATTTTAAGTTAAATTTCTACACTTACTGTAAATCCATAATGTATATAGTTAATATATTGAGAATATCTTAGTTATTATATAACTGTTTAATATATATAAAACGAATAAAAAATTTATTAAAATGAAATCCTTGAGGTTTAATTAAAATTTCAATGATTTTTTAAAGATTTGGTGAATTTTAATTGAAATTAAGATTTGATAAAAATTTTAAAAAAATAGCACTGATCTGTCTCTTATTTTCATTATTCATTATTGGAACGATTTTAATCTTTACAATTCCGGTATCTGTTAAAGCGACTTATGGACAGACGGTTACAACTGATGATGGAGTGATTATTTATTTTAATGTTTATGAACCAGTTCATGGTGATAATGTGAAGGATGCAATTATAATAGGACATGGTGGCTCTGCTAATAAAGAATTTATGAAAGGATATGCGATCGAAATGGCAGCAGCGGGATTTGTTGCCGTAACATTAGACTTTAGAGGACATGGTCAAAGCACGGGAGAAATTGATTTTGCTCTATTGATTAATGATGTTCGAGCAATAAAAGATGAATATTTAGCTCAACGTGGAGATATAAACATGAGTAATCTTGGATATCTTGGATATAGTATGGGCGGGTATCCTGGAAATGAAATTGTTAAGGCAGATGATGATTTTAAGTTGTTAATTTTAGTAGGTTCCAGTTTAACAATTAAAAAAAATGATATCGCTAATCGTAGTCTAAACATACTCATGATTCAAGCTCGATTTGATGAGGGTCATCCCTTAGAAGGATCAAAGGCAGAGATGGGTGCTTGGTTAGGAATGAATGCAGAAGATATTCAAGTAAATAAGTTGTATGGAGAATATAATGCAAATGCTTCGAAAATTTATCTTGATGATAATAGTGATCATCTAACTCTTGCTTGGGATACAGATTTTAGTCGAGAAGCAAGAAACTGGGTTATAAACACGTTTGCTGATGTTGTAGCCCCTGATGAGAATTTTTATGGACATATTAGATATATAATACTACTCGTACAGACAATAGGCGGTCTTGGTTTTTTCTTTTTAATCATAAAACAACTTACTAAATTGATAATAAAACCTAGAGAAGAAGAAACTATTAAAATTGAGGCACCAAATGAGACTACAAGAAGTTTACCAATGAAAATATTGATATATGGTTTACTATTTGGACTTCCAGGAATGTTTATAATGTTCTGGGTTTTATTTGTCTTACCTTTAGTTACAGCTGGATTGTTTACAATGCTCTTTTTCGGGCAAGTACTTGGAACACTCATATTACTCTATAGAATTGCAAAAAAGTCAAATTCTTCATTAAAAACATATTTAATGAAACCGTTTAAAATACCAAGAAAATTATTATTCAAGAATATCATTTTAGGTCTTCTTTTAGGCGGAATATTGTATCTCATACTAAATCTTACGTTTGGCCTAAACTATATAGGCATGATCCCATCAATTATTAAAATACCGTGGATTTTAGTATACTTTGCTTTAATTTTACTCGCACAAATCATAATTAGTATCTGTCTACAGTTAATCTATCAAGCAAAACTACAAAATAAGCCAAAAGGTTTATTAAAGACGGGTCTTTTTGGATTTTTGAACCATGTATTATTCCTATATACATACATAATAGGTTTTGGAATCGTCACTAACAACTTTTTTACATTAATATTTTTAATAATCGCAACTCCAGTAGCACTCTTAACCAATTTTATTTTAGTATATGCATATAAAAACTCTGGGAATATCATTGCGGGAGCAATCATAGCGGCGTTTATCATAACTTGCATATTGTGCACTTTATCTCCCTTGTCATTTTCGATAAGTAGTTCAGCACCCTACCTTACGATGTAAAGATTAGATGAATAAATAATTCTTATACCATTTTTTCTTTTTATTATTTAGATAAGTGTTTATTATTCCTGAAATAATATCATTAATTTTTTATAGATGTGGTAATTTGAACTATATTTTAAAAAGTTTATAAATAAAATTTGAAAAAAATAATATGGAAAGCATTTATCTGAAGTAATCAGCACATATTTAAACTTAATGTTTTAAAAATGTAATGTTTATTCATGTAATTCATTGAATTCTTTATGAATATCGAAAAATAATTTAAATCTTTGAAAATTTAATTTAGAAGTTATAAACCATTGATTTAAATTTTAGTTTCTCTTAAAGTAGATTGAATTTTAATATATAATAAAAAAAAAGATGAAATAAATGTCTCAAAAATTATTGACAAGTGAAGAAGCAAAAAACCTAGATTTTAAAAAAGTATTCGATGAACTATCATCAAATAAATCTGGTTTAACTGATGAACAAGCAGCGAAAAGATTGGAAACCTATGGACCAAATGAAATAACTGAGAAAAAAGTTAACCCAATCATAAAATTTTTAACCAATTTTTGGGGCCCCATTCCATGGATGATTGAAATTGCTATAATCTTATCAGCAATTATTCAACATTGGGCTGATTTTTGGATCATTTTGATATTATTAATGGCAAATGGGATTGTACGATTCTGGGAAGAAAATAAAGCAGATGATGCAATAGAATTGCTTAAAAATAAGTTAGCAGTTCAAGCGAAGGTATTAAGAAATGGAAAATGGAAAAGCATTCCTGCTAGAGAGATTGTTCCTGGTGATATTGTTCGAATAAGATTGGGTGATATAGTACCTGGAGATTTAAAATTAATAGAAGGAGATTACTTGCAAGTAGATGAGTCTGCCTTAACCGGTGAATCATTACCTGTTGAAAAATATGTAAATGATATTGGATATTCCGGTTCTATCATAAAGCAAGGAGAAATGGATGGTATAATAACAGGTACAGGGATGAAGACATATTTTGGGAAAACAACTGAACTGGTTGAGAAAGCAAAAACTCGTAGCCATTTTCAAAAAGCTGTCGTCAAAATTGGAAATTATTTAATTGTATTTGCATTGATAATGGTTGCTATTATTGTAATCGTGTCAATTATTCGTGTAGCATCCTTTTTTGATACACTTCAATTCTTATTAGTTCTAATTATTGCTTCAATTCCAGTCGCACTCCCCGCTGTTTTATCAGTAACTATGGCAATTGGTGCTCTGAACATGGCAAAGAAAAACGCAATTGTTAGTAAGTTAGTTGCTATTGAAGAATTGGCCGGTGTTGAAATTCTTTGTTCAGATAAAACAGGTACTCTTACAAAAAATGAAATTTCCGTTGCTACAATAAAAACTTTTGGAAATTCAGATGATGAAAGTGTTATTTTATACGCTGTATTGGCATCAAGGGAAGAAGATGAAGATCCTATCGATCTTGCTATTATCAAAAAGGGAGAAGATTTTAATGAATTTGAAAGGAAAATAGAAAAATTTAAAATCACCAAATTTACTCCATTTGATCCAGTTATCAAACGAACTGAAGCGATAATAAAAGATGAATCCGGAAATTCATTCAAAGTAATAAAAGGAGCGCCACAGGTTATTTTATCTCTCTCGAATAATAAAAATACTATTGAAGAGGATGTTAATAAATTTATCGATGAATATGCTTCAAAGGGTTATCGTGCATTAGGTGTAGGAAAAACTGTTGGTAACCAAGAGGACATGCAATTTATAGGACTAATTGGATTGTTTGATCCCCCCCGTGAAGATTCCGCCGAAACTATAAAGATTGCACAATCAATGGGAATGGAAGTGAAAATGGTTACAGGAGACCACGTTGCAATAGCAAAGGAAACAGCTAAAACTTTAGGATTAGGAACGAATATTCAACCTGTCTCAGCTTTTTTAGATAAACCCGATGATGAAGCTGGTTCAATTGTGGAACAAGCAGATGGCTTTGCTCAAGTATTTCCTGAACATAAATATCTGATTGTGGAACTTTTACAAAAAAAGGGTCACATTGTTGGGATGACAGGTGATGGTGTTAATGACGCTCCTGCTTTAAAAAAGGCAGATGTTGGAATTGCCGTATCTAATGCTACGGATGCAGCAAAATCGGCAGCAGAAATTACTTTCACGAAACCGGGTCTTTCTGTAATAATTGATGGTACAATTCAAAGTCGTAAAATCTTTCATAGAATGTTAAACTATTCAATATACAGAATTTCTGAAACAATCCGAGTAATCATTTTTATAACGCTTTCGATTACTATTTTTAATTTTTATCCGGTAAATGCATTAATGATTGTATTATTAGCTCTTTTAAATGATGCTCCAATAATGACTATTGCTGTAGATAATGTAGGGTATTCAAATAAACCAGAACGATGGAACATGAATATAATATTACTTATAAGCACTTTTCTTGGTGTAATTGGGGTTGTCGCATCATTTACCTTATACTTTATTGGTTTTGTGTTTCTTAAATTAAGTATATCAGTCCTCCAATCTTTCATATTCTTAAAATTATCTGTAGCCGCATCTTTAACTGTATATGTAGCTCGAACTAAAGGACATTTTTGGGAGAGAAAACCTGCAAAGGCATTATTTGCAGCAACGTCAACAACTCAAATACTAGCTATATTCTTTACTGTGTATGGGATAATACCAGGACTCTCAGCAATAGGATGGGCATTAGCTGGATTTGTACTCCTATATGCGTTTGTTTGGTTTCTAATCACCGACTTCATAAAGTATTATTTCTACAAATTTTTGCGAAGTAAAGGTAGAATGTTCTAAAAATCAAATTTTTTTTTCAATTTTTTATTATATCTACTTTTTTCTAAATATTATCAAAATCAGCCAGTTTATATTTGAAATTATAATAGGAATTCTATAATATCGCTCTCTTCTGGATATACAAAAATTAACGAATATTAATATCAAAAAAAAATTAGGTGGAATTATTAAAATCCATTTCAAAACTGATCTGAAAGAAAAATATATTTTGAAATAGGGCGATATTTTCTCAAGTAGTTTGTAATTCATTTCTAAAATCAAGAATATTTATAATTTTAAAACATTAATTTAAAATGTCTGAACGATTAATTTTACGATATGGGTTTAAGTATAGAAGAAGCGAAAAACATCTCAATTAATGATCTTTTTAAAAGACTATTAACTAATCAAAATGGTATTACAAAGTCCGAAGCTTCTATTCGTCTTGATAAATACGGTCCCAATGAAATTCCAGAAAAAAAGGAGAATCCTATTTTAAAATTTCTAAAAAATTTTTGGGGGCCTATTCCTTGGATGATTGAGATAGCAGCAATTCTTTCTCTTGTCATAGAACATTACGATGATTTTATAATCATATTTGCCATGCTACTTGTAAATGCGATTGTTAGATTCTGGGAAGAGTTCAAAGCGGATAATGCCGTTGAAATGTTAAAACAGAAATTGGCCCTTAAAGCACGAGTCTTACGTGATGGAAAATGGATAGATATAGCCGCGAGCGATATAGTTCCAGGAGATATTGTTCGTGTAAGATTAGGAGATATCATTCCCGCTGATATTAAACTTATAGATGGTGATTATTTACAGGTTGATGAATCCGTATTGACAGGAGAATCGCTTCCTGTAGATAAACAATTATCTGATATTGCATACGAAGGCGCCATTGTTCGTCGTGGAGAAATGAATGGTCTTGTTGTTGGTACGGGAAAAAATACATTTTTCGGAAGAACAACCACCTTAGTGAGCGAAGCTAAAACTAAAAGTCATTTTCAAAAAGCAATAGTAAAAATTGGAAATTATCTTATTATATTTGCAATAACTTTAGTTTTAATAGTTTTTATAGTAGGAATAATACGCTTACAAAATTTTTTCACAATCCTCCAATTTGCATTAGTTTTGGTTGTTGCCGCAATCCCTGTAGCTTTACCTGCCGTTCTTATGGTATCAATGGCCGTAGGTGCTATAGATCTTGCTAAAAAGAAAGCTATAGCAAAAAAACTGCTTTCTATCGAAGAATTAGCAGGAATGAACATTTTATGCTCTGATAAAACGGGAACTATTACAAAAAATGAAATTTCTATTACAAAAATTGAAAACTTAGATTCAAATTCCAAAAATGATGTTATATTATTTGGAACCTTGGCCTCAAGATCAGAAAATAAAGATCCTATCGATGAAGCATTTATTAACAAGTCAAAAGAAATCCCTGAACTAAAAGAGGAGATTAATAACTATTCATTAGTCTCATTTAAACCATTTGATCCAGTAATAAAACGCACTGAAGCGACAATAAAAAATAAGATTGGTGGAAAATTTAAAGTATCGAAGGGGGCTATTCAAGTAATACTATCTTTGGTTCAAAATAAAGAAGATCTAAAAGATAAAATTGAAGAAATAGGGAATTCTCTTGCAATACAAGGGTATCGTGCTTTAGGTGTTGCAAAAACAGATGACAAGGAACAATGGCATTTCATTGGAATCGTTGGTTTAATGGACCCACCACGCGAAGATTCAGCAGATACTATTAAAAAAGCAATAAATTTAGGTGTAGATGTAAAAATGATTACGGGTGATCATCAATCTATTGCTAAAGAAATTTCAGAACATTTAGGATTGGGATCGAATATCATGTCTGCTTCAGAAATTATTGGAAAAAAGAATAATGAAACAACTACATTAGTTGAAAATGCTAATGGGTTTTCCGAGGTTTTTCCAGAACATAAATACTATATAGTAGAATTACTACAAAGTAGAGATCATATAATTGGAATGACAGGTGACGGTGTTAATGATGCTCCTGCCTTGAAAAAAGCAGATGTAGGAATAGCAGTTTCTAACGCAACAGATGCGGCAAAATCTGCGGCAGATATTGTCCTAACTGAACCAGGATTGTCTGTGATAATTGATGCAACGGAAGAAAGCAGGATAATTTTCGAACGGATGAAAAGTTATGCTACTTATCGCATTGCAGAAACGATTCGAGTTTTAATCTTTTTAGTAATGGCAATCTTAATTTTTAATTTTTATCCAATTACCGCAATTATGATTGTCATTTTAGCGTTACTTAATGATTTGCCAATAATGACAATAGCATTTGATAACGCTCGACCAGCACCAAAACCAGTTCGTTGGAAAATGAAACACGTTTTGCTTATAGCATCAACTTTGGGAATTATTGGCGTTTTTTTTAGTTTTATAGTTTTTTTAATAGGAAAAGATGTATTATTATTGAATTCTGGGCCACTACAAACCTTAATTTTCTTAAAATTAGCTGTTGGAGGGCACATGACTATTTACTTAACTCGAACGGAATATGGACACTTTTGGAGACGTCCATATCCTGCAAAAATACTCTTTATAACCTCTGAATCAACTCAAGTACTAGCAACTTTTTTTGCAGCAATGGGTATTTTTATGGCACCTATTGGTTGGGGTTTGGCGGGATTTATTTGGCTTTATGCTTTGGGAGCTTTTGTTGTGGCAAATTTCATTAAAGTTGGTATAACAGGATTCTTTAAACATGAGGAATTTTGAATTTTTTTTTAACCATATTTTTCCATCAAATTTTAAGAATGACAAATTTAAACTTTTTTATTTAATTTTTTTAGCTAATAACTTTCGATTGCATAGCTTATTTTAAGAGTACTTTAATCCAGAATTAATTATAAATTGAAAATAATAATTATCATGCTGGTTTGTGAGTAAATCAAAAAATCAAGAAAGTTTATAATGTGTAAGCATTAATTTAAAATTTTTTACGAGTTGATTTTATATATGGCAATAGATATAGAAGAAGCAAAAAAAATTTCTGTTAATGAACTATTTAAGAGCCTTACTACCAATGAAAAAGGCCTTACAAGTTCTGATGCTTCGATTCGTCTTGATAAATACGGTCCCAATGAAATTCCAGAAAAAAAAGAAAGTCCCATTTTAAAATTTCTAAAAAATTTTTGGGGGCCTATTCCTTGGATGATCGAGATAGCAGCAATTCTTTCGATATTAATCGAACATTATGATGATTTTGTAATCATAATTGCCATGCTTCTTGTAAATGCGGTAGTTAGGTTTTGGGAAGAGTTTAAAGCTGATAATGCCGTTGAAATGTTAAAACAGAAACTAGCTCTAAAAGCGAGAGTGTTGCGTGATGAAAAATGGATAGAATTAGCCGCAAGAAATATTGTACCGGGAGATATTGTTCGTATACGATTAGGTGATATAATTCCTGCAGATATTAAACTCATTTCTGGAGATTATCTACAAGTTGATGAGTCCGTATTGACAGGAGAATCCCTACCGGTTGATAAAAAATTGTCAGATATAGCCTATGAAGGAGCAATTGTACGACAGGGAGAAATGAATGGGCTTGTTGTTGGTACCGGTAAAAATACCTTTTTTGGAAAAACAGCAACTTTAGTGAGCGAAGCTAAAACTAAAAGTCATTTTCAAAAAGCAATAGTGAACATTGGAAACTACCTGATTATTTTTGCTGTATCTTTAGTTTTAATTGTTTTTATTGTTGAACTATTACGGCTTGAAAATTTCTTCACCATCCTCCAGTTTGCTTTAGTTTTGGTTGTTGCGGCAATTCCTGTAGCATTACCCGCGGTATTAATGGTTTCTATGGCTGTTGGTGCCATAGATCTTGCTAAGAAAAAAGCTATAACCAAAAAATTGCTTTCTATCGAAGAATTGGCAGGAATGGATATTTTATGCACAGATAAAACCGGGACGATAACGAAGAATGAGATTTCCATTGCAAAAATCGAAACATTAGATTCAATTTCTAAAGGAGATTTAATTTTATATGGTACATTAGCTTCAAGGGAGGAGAATAAAGATCCAATTGATGATGCTTTTTTCAATAAAATTTCAGAAATACCCGAACTAAAAGAAAATATTAAAAATTATTCTTTAGTTTCTTTTAAACCATTTGATCCCGTTGCAAAACGCACGGAGGCGACAATAAAGGATCAAATGGGTATTCAATTTAAAACATCAAAAGGAGCCATTCAAGTAATGCTTTCTTTGGTTCCTAATAAAGAGGATATCAAGGATAAAGTTGAAAATATTGGTAACTCTTTAGCAGCATTAGGATACCGGGCTTTAGGAGTTGCAAAAACCGATATTTATGGGCAATGGTCTTTTATGGGAGTTATTGGGCTAATGGATCCTCCACGCGAGGATTCAGCAGATACTATTAAAAAAGCAATAAATTTAGGTGTAGATGTAAAAATGATTACGGGTGATCATCAAGCCATTGCTAAGGAAATTTCAGAGCATTTAGGTATGGGATCGAATATCATGTCAGCTTCAGATATTATTGGAAAAAATGATACCGAAACGATTACACTAGTTGAAGATGCTAATGGATTTTCCGAAGTTTTTCCAGAACATAAATACCATATAGTGGAATTACTGCAGAGTAAAGATCATATAATTGGAATGACAGGTGATGGTGTTAATGATGCTCCTGCTTTGAAAAAAGCAGATGTCGGAATAGCGGTTTCAAACGCAACTGATGCAGCAAAATCTGCTGCTGACATTGTATTAACAGAACCAGGATTATCTGTTATTATTGGGGCAACAGAACAAAGCAGGATAATTTTCGAGAGAATGAAGAGCTATGCTACTTACCGAATGGCAGAAACAATAAGGGTGTTGATCTTTTTAGTGATGGCAATCTTAATTTTTAATTTTTACCCAATTACCGCAATAATGATTGTCATTTTAGCGTTACTTAACGATTTACCAATAATGACAATCGCATTTGATAATGAAAGACCTGCACCACAACCAGTTCGATGGAAAATGAAACATGTCATAATTATTGCCTCAGTATTGGGATTAATTGGTGTAGCAGTTAGTTTTTCATTGTTTTTAATCGGTGCATATCTCCTACATCTTAATCCCGGTGTCCTACAAACCTTAGTATTTTTGAAACTAGCCGTGGCAGGGCACATGACCATTTATTTAACTCGAACCGAAGATGGCCATTTTTGGAGACATCCTTATCCTGCAAAAATACTTTTTTTTACAAGTGAATCTACTCAATTAGTTGCAACTATATTTGCGGCTGTGGGCATTTTTATGGCTCCTATTGGTTGGGGTTTAGCTGGTTTTATTTGGCTTTATGCTTTAGGTGAATTCATCATCGCAGACTTGATAAAAGTTAAAGTCTCTAAAAAATTTACCCATGAGGTATTTTAATATTCTTATTTTTTATTTTCTAACGGTCAATTCTCAAAAGTTGTATGATTTTGAGGAAAGAATAAGTTAGATAATCCAATAATTTAGTAAAATTCTAATTTTGATCAATCATTAATAAGAGCAGTTTTTACATGAATGTTAAATTTTGGTTCTAATCAATTATTTCTTATAAAAAATTATACTAGATTTTAAAAAGAGGTTTATCTGTTAAAGTCATAATTTTATATACAAATTTTTTAAAAAATGATTGCTCAAGGATTTAATTTAAATAATAGTAGTCTATTAAATATTTCTTTATATTGGGTATTTTTAGCTTTAACACTCATTCTTGGTGTTGCAGGACTTGTATATATCTTTTGGATAGTAAAAAAGATAAGAACATTAGATAGTGGTTCTGAAGACATGATAAAAATTCATGATCTAATTAAATTAGGTTCCAACGCCTATTTAAAAAGGCAGTTTAAAACAATTTCTATTGTATTAGTTATTCTTTTTATGATCTTGTTGATAATTAACATTCCACTGGCCATATCTTTTTTAATCGGTGCGATTTCTTCTTTAGTAGCAAGTTATATCAGTATGATAGTGTCAACTCTATCAAATGTTAAAGTTACTCAAGCGTGTAAAACTGATTTAAATAAAGCTCTAAAAATTGGATTTAATTCAGGGATGGTTATTGGAGTTTCGGTGATTTCTTTATCTTTATTAGGTATAAGTATTCTCTTTCTAATCTATAACTTTCAATTAGAGTCTATTAGCATCCAACCCATTGTAGGATTTGCCTTTGGAGCTTCATTTTCCGCTTTATTTGCACAGCTAGGTGGCGGAATTTTTACGAAAGGAGCAGATATAGGTGCTGATTTAGTAGGTAAATTAGAATATCACTTGCCTGAAGATGATATTAGAAATCCCGCAGCAATTGCAGACAATGTTGGTGATAACGTGGGTGATTGTGCTGGAAGAAGCGCTGATTTATACGAATCTTCTTCTGCTAATAATATTGCGGCCATGATTATTGGAGTTACTCTTAGTATAATCACAAATAATCCATTATTCATCATATTTTCATTGATTACAAGAGCATTTGGCAATATTTCAGGAATTATCGGAGGTTTTTTTGTTAATATAAAAGAAACCGATAAATCTCCAATAGCGGCATTTGCTAGGAGTTTAACGGTGTCTGCAATTTTTAGCATTATTTTCTTTTTAATATTAAGTATGATCTGCTTTTTTGATGGATGGTTTTATATATTTTCATGTTCCGTGATTGGAATTATTTTAGGATTATCCACGTATGCGATTGTTAACTATTATACATCTTCAAGATATAGACCGGTTAAAAACGTAATAGAAAATTCAGATACAGGTGCTGCAACTAATGTCATCAGTGGATTATCTTTAGGTTTAGAATCTCCAGCTATTCCAGTATTATCATTTGTTGTTGGAATAATTGTCACTTTCTTTATAGGAGAACTTTATGGAACCCAAATTGGTATCAGTCCAACTTTAGGAGGTGTATTTGGAATAACTGTTGCAACGATGGGATTATTATCTATTACTACAATAATATTAGCATTTGATGGATTTGGTCCCGTTTCTGATAACGCTGCGGGAATTGCTGAGATGACGCATCAAGGAGAAGAAGTAAGAAATAATCTGGATAGATTAGATGCCGTAGGTAACACGGTTAAAGCACTTGCAAAAGGTTTCGGAATTACATGCGCCGCTTTATCTGCGATTATCTTATTTGAAGCATATTTAGAAGAAGTAAAAACTGTTGATGTTAATATATACGATCCTATTGTATTATGTGCATTGCTGATTGGAGCAGTAATTCCTTTTCTTTTTTCTGCATATGCAATTAGATCTGCTGGCGTGTCCGCTCATGGAATGATTAAAGAAATTCAACGCCAATTTAAAGAAGATCCGGGTATACTTGAGAACAAATCTTTACCAGATTATGAAAAATGTATAGATATTGGAACAAAAGTCGCACTGAAACAAATGATCTTTCCTGCTTTGCTTCCAACATTAACGCCAATAGCATTAGGATTTCTTTTTGGACCTAAAGCAGTTGCCGCTTTCTTAATTTCTGGAACTATATCGGGTATAATTCTTGGATTTGTTTTGAATACAGGGGGCGGAGCTCTTGATAATACTAAAAAAGCAATTGAAGGAGGGCTCTTAGGTGGAAAAGGTTCTATAGCTCATTCTGCTTCTGTTGTTGGAGATACAGTCGGAGATCCATTAAAAGATACTGCGGGCCCTTCATTACATATTCTAGTTAAAGTAATAAATACGGTTTCGATCGCATTTGCCCCAATATTTCTTACATTTGGAGGGCTTATCCTTTTATAATTTTTTTTTTTAATTTTTTATAAAATTGTGATATAAAATTACCTAAATATAAACTTGAAAATTAGGAAGGACATAAATTATGGAAAATGAAAGCTTAAAAACATTTTACTTCCGACCTGAAAGGTCACGTGGAGTACTCTTCCTAATTATAGGATTTTTACTTATAATCCTGTTATTTTTTATATTGTTTTTAGTTATTCCTTCTATTAACATCCACACGATTCTCATCTTATTAATAATTTTCGTTGTAATTTGCATAATTTTTATTATTAACTTTTATAATTTAAGCAACATGCAATATATTATATCTCCCAAACACAAATTGATAATTAAATGGGGTCTTTTGATAAAAGAATTAGATATTAACACAATTTCTGAAGTAATATTTTTTCCAACAAGAATTTACCAAGGAATTCGCTTAGATGGTCTGAGACTTCCTGGTTATTCTGTAGGACTATTTGATTTAAAAGTTAATGAAAAAGATGAAAAAATCAACATGTTTGCAACTAATTTCAAGAGTCTTGTTATTATTAAAGTTCAAAAAGAACAAAAAATTAAATATTACGGCATTACTCCCTCGAAACCTGAAATATTTGTAAAAGAACTTAATAATCGTATTCTTTAAGAAAATACGATAAAATAATAATTGTTTACATTAATTTTTACTTCTCCAAAGGAGTTGTCTTTCAATCAGGTAAGCTCTTTCAGCATATTCTTCAATCATTCTATTTGTATTAAAATACGCTCCCAATTTAATAGCATGCTTCATTCTCTCCCGCCACTCATTTTGATTATTAAAGAATGCAGGAATGATTTGATTTTCTAATTTCTTATAGATATCTTGAGCATCAGAATGATCATCCAATTTTTCAGCATTAGGGTCACTTGGTGATGGGCCTATCGCCCAACCAGCCATTTTATTAGACATGCTATATCCTTCAATCCACCATCCATCTAACACTGAAAAATTCAAGACACCATTAATTGCAGCTTTCATCCCACTTGTTCCACTAGCTTCCATGTATCTTCTGGGAGTATTTAACCATACATCCACTCCACTTACTAATAATTTTGCTAACTCCATTTCGTAATTTTCCAGAAATACAAGCCCTATTTTGTATGAATTCCATAAATAGTCGCTAAATTCATTAATTTTTTTAATAAATGACTTAGATTGAACATCTGCAGGATGGGCTTTTCCAGCAAAAATGAATTGTACCTTATTTTCAATTATTTTAGCTAACCGTTCGATATCCTCAAAAATTAATAATGCTCTTTTATACTCTGCCATCCTTCGGGCAAAACCTATCGTTAATAAATTTTTATCAAACAAAACCCATGAACGGGAACGCTCGTAATTAATGAGCTTATTTTTAGCTTTAAGATGAGTTCTCCATAGTTCAGTTTCATCTAATTCAAGAGCTCGCTCTAATTGATTTGTGTCATGATGCCAATCTCGACCTATTTCATTATTTAAGAAATTTCTCATGTAATCTGAAAGCCAATAACCAGGATGAATACCATTTGTTATTGAATCGATATTATATCCTGGAAACATTCTTTTGGAAACTTCAGAGTGTTTTTTTGAGACAGCATTTACAAACCTACTTCCATTTAGTGCTAAAATAGTCATATTGAGATCATTCTTACCTGCAAATTCTTTGATATTACCGGGTAATCTGTTTCTAAAAACATCATTGACCAAATCGTAGTTAAATTCTTCCAATCCGGCTTTAACAGGAGTATGGGTTGAAAAAACACAATGCTTTTTAGCCTCATCCAGATTTTTATATTTTTCTAATAATTCAAATATGAGGAAAGCAGCGTGTCCTTCATTTAGATGATATGTATTAATTTCATTAAATCCTAATTTTTCCAACATTCTATACCCACTTATCCCCAGGATCATTTCTTGGACGATTCTTTGGAATCGATCTGCATCATATAACATATGGGTTAAATTTCTCTGCCAAGGTTCATTTTCGGGTAAATCGGTATCAAGAAGGATTACAGGTACAACATGTCCAGTTCTCCCTATAATGTCATATCTCCAGGCTTCGACATTTAGTGTTTTATCTTGTAATTCAAGAATAACTTTCTCATCAAGTTTTTTGAAATTTGTTTTAAAATCCCATTCCATGTCCCTTTCGAATTGCTCTCCATTAGGTGTAATAATTTGATAAAAATAACCTGCATTATATGTTAAAGTTATTCCTACAATGGGAATTTGAAGATCTGCAGCAGAACGAAGAGTATCACCTGCTAAAATTCCAAGTCCTCCTGAATATATTGGATATCCACCATCTAAAGCAATTTCCATTGAAAAATATGCAATTTTTTGATTATTTTTTAATTGTGTCATCCTCTCACATCTCTTTTTTACATTTTAAATATAATCTTTATCGTTAAGAAAAGTTCAATCTACTATTTATTTATCACAGTTATAAAGCTATCTATAATAATTTTTTACCTTATTAAAGTTGAAAAATAGAATAGATTATAAAAACTGAGTTGTAAATCTAATGTTTAGGTTTCATAAAATTTAAATCATTTTTACTCATGAATAAAATATTTAACTACATATTCTATGTTTTAAATACTATACAAAATTTTATTTAATGCTTTAAATATGAGTGAATACAAAAGTATTGAAAAATTAGAAAAATTTGTAGAAAAATTTAGTTTTCCACGTCTATCTGGAACAAAAGGAGAATCTAAATCAGTATATTTAACTTTGGAAACGTTTAAATCTCTAGGATATAATGAAGAGGAAATTGTGTTGCAACCTTTCAAATTTTCTACATTTTATTCTGAAATTTTTACTAAAATCATAATAATCTTGAATATTATTTCAATTACATTATTATTATTAATTAAATATATATCTCCTATTTTGCTATTTCTTTTTGGTATTATATTAGTTATAGTTTTTATTTCGATGTATAAAGTGTTGAAACATCCTGAGTTGAAAGGATTTTGGGAAAATCGCTGTGGAAAAATTCTAAGTTCCACGAATGTCTTTACAAAGGTGTCTGCTGCTTCGCTTCCTCCAGATAAAGCCGGTAATATAATTGTATCAGCACATTTAGATTCAAAATCTCAAACATATGTCACAATCTGGAGAGTTTTTTTTTTTGAATTGTGGATAGTTGGTGAAATTATATTAATTGTATTATATCCAATTTTTATCTTTGATTATCATGAAATAATTGTTATTTTCATTCCCATAATGTATATTTTGGAATTGGCTATTTTTATTGCAACTGTATTGGTAATTTTTTCCAATTTATGTTTACTTATCCTTAAAATTGGAAATAGGTCTCTTGGCTCATTGGATAACGCCACAGGCATGGCGATTGTATTCACATTAAGCTCTACTTTTAGAAATACACCTTTAAAGAATTATAATATTTGGTTCTGCCAATTTTCAGCGGAAGAAATAGGTACTATGGGTTCCAGGAATTTTCTTGATGCATATGAAAAAGAATTTGTAGAAGGAAAAACATTTCAAATTAATCTTGACATGATATCGGCTAAAGATGAAAAAAATAATCGTTTAGAATACGTAAAATCATATGGATTTTTTCCAAGAAAGAAAATTTCACCTATTTTAAGCAATCTTATAGAAAAAGCTGCCAATATTCAGAATTTAAAAATTAAAGAAAAACATTTTACGACGGGTGCCCATACCGACTCCATTCCCTTTCATTTAAGAAAATTTGATGTTATAGATTTAATTACTAAATCCGCTGCAAATTACGCCCACAGTAGCAAAGATACTCCAGATAAAGTAGATTTTGAGGTCTTATTAGATACGACTAATATTATTGAAAAATTTATAAACATGCTCGATGATCAATAGTAGATATAATCAAAAAATATATTTAATAATTCTATGTTTGAAGCTATAAAAGTTAAAATGGACATTGGGTCAAATTGTTTTTTCTAATATCATATTAAAAAGGTGTTTTTCAATTTTATTTTTAATTTTATCAATTTCTTTTGGGTGTATATTAGGTTTATCAATTAAATTTAATTTCTCCACTTCAATATCATATTTTAAAGCAATTTCTTCTTCCATTTCATAATTATCAAGTACCAAGTTATATGCATCAAATGAGTTTATCCCATTTTCAATTTCTTTTTCAATTTTACCTCTTAATTCATTTAGAATCTTTTCAGCTACTAAATTTTTAATATCATTTCTTGACTCTTCTTCTAATTTTGAAATATTTTATCACCTTAATTCAAGTTAAAAATGGATTTAGATATTCTTAAACATTTGTCTAATGGAGTATAATATTTTTTTTAATTTTGATTAAATTGTCTGGATATTTGAGCAAAAATCATAACGATTTTTGTTTGTTAATCAATAAATGTATATTAATAGATATGAATTTTATCTAATACAGTGTAAATTGCAGTTTTGTAAATTTCAAAATAAAAATTCGATGGAATTATCTCCTTAATCTTTAAAATGAGATTTTCAACAGTCAAATCACTTAAGCTAGGGAATTTTTCGAAAAGATCATGATCATTTTTATGTAAAAAGATAGTAAATTCAATGCTAAGATCTAATATTATAAGATTGTCTATTATCATTTTTAGATATTCTAAAGCTTTATCATATTTATCAGCATCTTGAATATCAATAACATAAAAAACTTCTTCCACATCAATAGTATTATCTTTAAAATTTTTCATATATTCCCGAATCGAGGCTTCTTGCCCACCAAACTCCCAAAGAATGAATTTTGAATTCCCTTTTTCAACATTTTGAATACTAAATCCTTTAGTTGGACTTATTTTGAAATAATCTAAAAGATTATCCTTTCCTAATATGTTAAAAATAATAGATGTCTTTCCACTATTTTCTAATCCCATTACTAAAATTTTTTTCCTATTTTCTTGGTTTTCTGAATTATCGATATTATTCATAATGTGTAACTTTTCTAATTTGCCACTTATTTATCATTTTAATATATCAATATTATTTGAGTCAGTTAATTTGTGAAATTTTTTCTTGTGAGTATCAATAATATATGAATTTATTGCGGAAATTACTCTGAAAATGTTTTCATTTTTAATAGAATAATATTTAAGACCATTAATTCTCTTATGAAGTATTATATCTGAACGCTCTAATTGATTCAACTGTTGGGATGTATATGATTGACTGATATCTAAGGCATTTTCTATATCCTTCGCAGTTTTTTTCTTTTTTTTTAAATATTTAATGATGTCTAATTTAATAGGATCACTTAATATCTTTAGAAAATCTGAAGCTGATTTTGTTAATTCATCCATATTCCAGTTAATAATCCAATAATTTTTTTAAAGTAGAAAAAATGATACTCTTTCCTTAATTTTTCAGTATATCTGACATTTAAATATTTATCTTAAAATTTATAATTTATCAATATTGAGATATTGCCAATTAATAATATTTAAATATTTCAATATCTTTAAAATAATAACAACATGAATATTTTTATCTTTTAAAAAAGTAAGTGAGACAGACGAAAAAATACATCAATTTCGACAAGATCGAAAAAAAATTGTATATCAACTATTATTTAGAAGATATTCACCTAATCGTCAAGACGCCTATTGAAAGTAAAGAAAAAATAGAAGATAATATGAAAATTGAAAAATTTACTATAGATCACTCTATTTATCTCACTGATTGTTAAAGATATAAAAAACTAAAAAAAAAAATTTAAGTGAATGAAATGTTAAGCAAATATTATGGATTGGATGATATAGATAAACAAATAATTGAAATTCTGCAAAGAGAACCAACTCTAACACACACATTAATTGCTAAAAAAGTTCATAGAAGTCAACCTACTGTAGGAAATAGAATTAAAAAACTAGAAGATAAAGGAATTCTTACATATAATGCAGGTTTAAGCCTGAAAAATATTGAAGTTTTTTGTGCAAAGGTTGAGCTAAAAACAAGAAATCCTGTTTCTGTAACAAAAGTTGTTGAACAATGTCCACATATGATTTATGCTTTAGAACTTAGTGGTCAAAATAATTTTGAAATATTAATTATTAGTGAAGATATGAAAGACCTTGACAGGATTGTGAATTATCATTTTAGAAACGATCCTAATACTAAAATGATCAAAATGGAAATTGTCATGAATATCTTTAATGATTTAATTCTTCCAATTGGTTTAGCTAAGAATTCATGTGAATGCACTTTATAATTTATATAGATAATATTAGGTATAAAACTGAATTTAGAAGGAAAAATTATCATGTTAACCATTGAAGATAAACTTAATGATGGTAATCCAATCAGACCTACAATGGAAAATAAATGTTGTAAAAAACCCAACATCATTCAAAACAATGGGTATAATGTATGTGCCAATTGTGGTATGGTGTACTCTAGCATCATTGAAAAAAAATCGAGAGTTGCATTTTCAAATGATGAAAAAAAAGATAGGCAGATTAATGAACGGGTATATTATCCCATAGGAACACGGACTCTAATTAAAGGAAATAAGGACGCTAAAGGGTGTTATTTAAATCCACATGCTAAATCGAATTTTAAAAGATTAGCTAAAATTAATAGTGGATATATAAATGGATATGAACGCAATTTATCGACTGCGCTTAAAATCTATCATCGATTAAAATTTTTGCTAAATCTTCCTGAGCATGTTGCAGAAGAAGCTTATAAAATTTATAATTATGCCGCGAAACAAAAAATTACCAGGGGAAGAAGTATAGAAGCGCTAATTTCAGCTTCAATTTATTGTGCTGTTCGAATTAATAACATTCCTATCATAATTGATAAAATTCTAATAAATACGGATATAACAAAAAAAGAATTTCTAAACAGCTTTAAAGTTCTAAATAGAGAAGTATTACCCTATTTAAAACTTAAAATTAAGATAATTAATCCAATTAATTATGTTGATAAATTTACCAAACAATTAAATCTATCCATGAGATGCAGGTTTTATGCTGTAGATTTAATAAAAAATTGTAAAAAACACGGATTAATATTATCTGGAAAAGATCCAAAAGGAATTGCTGCCGCTTCATTATATTTATCAGCAAAAATTTGTGATGAACCTCGAAAACAGAAAGAAATATGTAAATTTGCCCATATCAGCGAAGTTACCATGAGATCAAGAATGTATGAACTTAAAAATCATCTACCCAACTAAATTTAAACCTT
>CAZRIR010000003.1:0-19238 GCA_964600195.1 uncultured archaeon
ATTTGGGCCATCGACGACCACGAAAACATCAATGACACGCAATATATTATCATATATTTAGGATATAGTTCTAATAATGGTGCGCCCCCTTCACTTCCTGGCTATGAATTGGTAACATTAGCAATTTCTCTTGGAATCGTGATAATGACCATCATTCTCAAGCAACAGAAGAAAAGATCAGATAGACCATGTCAAAATTAAGGAACGACTAAACTTAATGATTTCCCTCATGAGTCTTATATATTTATTTATAATTTTGACAAAAGCGACTCTGTGAGAAAAGAGATCGTTTTTAAAAAAATAAAAAATCGATCATGAATAATTTTAACAAAAATTTAAATTTTTATGATATATCATTAAAACATGGAACTTACCTCCTGCCAAAAAGACATCATGCAATATATCATCGTTTATGAACATTCCAAGGTTTATTTGACCCCTAGCATCGAAGTATTTAACTATGTTTTTAATGACAAGTATGCAACTACAATGATAAGTAAAGAATGCTTGAATTTGATTTTTGCCGGACTACTCGAATCTTATGGTTGGTTTAAATATTAAAATTGACTGGTATATATAAATCTAACAAGAAATATCATGGAAGTTGAAATTTATTTTTCTTGTTTTTTTTGTTAAAACCTATAAGATAAGGGAAATTTTTAATAATTCGAATTTTTATAATTAAAAAAAAAAGAGGAAAAAAACGGTTATTTTCTGAGTTTTAGAGCAGCTGCCACAATGACAATGGCTATTGCTCCTGTATTTACAATGGAAAGTATATCTGAGATTGAAAGGGTTATTCCAATATTTTCTCCACCTTGAGTTTCACTATTAGACTCATCAGGGAGAAGGGGATTTTTTATTAATATCATTGAATCAATATCAGACGTGGAAAATGCCGTAGAATATCCTGTTATGAAAAGATCATTAGTTTTAGTATTAAGCATTGCATCCACAGCATTGTCTGTGAGACCCCGGGTCCAAGTTGTTTCATATAATAATATTCCATCAATGCTGAACTTTTTGATTTGTATTTCTCTAAGAGCCATTCCTGCACCTTGCCCAGTATCACAGATAGCATATACATTATCATTAGAATCGATAGCCAATGCTCTCCCATAATCATATAATTCAGAACTCCAAGCATTATTCCATAACGATAAACCATCCTTACTATATTTGCAGATTAAAAAATCAGAAGTTCCATCTTGGTTATAATCGCAATAACCAATGAGATATATATCACCTCGTGAATTCATATCTATATCAAAGAATTCCCATTTCATTGCGGTTAAAGTCATGTTGAAAATAAGAAAACCTGAACTGTTATATTTCAAAAAAAGAGGTCCTTTACCATTCGTATAACTTGTGCTATATCCACAGACAAAAACATTACCATCATTGTCAACAATAAGTCCTTCACCTTTATCATTATTCTCACTGCCATCTTGTCCATAACTAGCATTCCATAATATTGTTCCAGAACCATCCAGCTTTGCTGTATAGCAGGTCCAACCCTCTAAACCATCAGTATATCCCGTGATATAAATATTACCCGATTGGTCTACAACAATATCGTTCGCATAGTCAGCAATAGAGGATGAGATATTATAGGTGGAAATAGTGACTCCCGAGGTAGAGAATTTTTTAATAAAAATATCTTTACCATAAGCAGGATTTTCATTGAAATATCCTGTAACATAGATATAATCTTGGGAATCGATATAGATGCTTTTTGCTTGATCACTTGATCCACCTCCCCATTCCCTAATCCATAAGAGTTCGCCTGAACTGCTAAACTTCCAAAGTGTTGCATTGTAAGAAGGGCTTGTGCTTTTATTATAATACCATCCTGCTACATAAACATTTCCTTCAGAATCAATTGCAACCTTGTTTCCTTGTGAACCTGAATTCGCTCCGTAATTTGCTATCCATTCCTCAGGATTTGATGTCAAAAGTGTTAAGCTTTGTTGATTTATATCTGAGACATTTTCAAAACCCAACCCTGCGAAAGGATAATAAAATAAGAAGCATAGAGATAAAAATAAAGATAGTTTAAAATATAAAATTTTCATAAATATCAAAAAAAAATTCCCTTATTTTAAATTTAGTTATAAATTCAAGAAAATTTTCTGATATATTATATTAAAAATAGCGTTTAGTCTCTATTAGAATCTAAATTATTTTTTTGCTTTTCGTTAATTTTTCAATATTATCTTTAGTTTTTCAAACAATTAATAGGTTTAAATCATAATTCTACTTTTTTCTTCATTGAGAATGAAATTCAAAAAATATGAATCCCGACATGAAGCAGGAAGATTCATTGCAGAATTTATTAGAGAAAATCACCAGGAATTATGGAAATCAAGCATGAATAATAGCAAAAAATTTCTTTGCTTTGCAATACCGAATGGTGGAATCCCCGTGGCTGAAGGATTGTGTTCTCAATTTAAAATTAACTATGACCTATTAATCGTTCGAAAAATCAAGATTCCTTGGAATACGGAAGCAGGATTTGGTTCAATAACTACCGATGGAACCATCTTAATCAATGATTCTTTATATCATCAATTAAACCTGTCTGAAAAACAATTACAAGGCACTATCGAATTGACGAAAGATGAGATCAAGGAGCGCTTAGTATTATACAAAAAAGATGAGATAAAGGATAAAGACTATAGTGAAAAAATTCACGATAAAAATATTTTCATGATCGATGATGGCTTGGCTTCTGGATTTACGATGTTAGCAGGAATTAAAATGATCAAAAAATATGGACCTAGTAAAATTTATATCACAGTTCCCACAGCACCATTAAGCACGATTAATAGAATTAAAGATGAGGTGGATGATATTTTCTGTCCGAATATAAGGGATGTTTGGAGATTTGCTGTTGCTGAAGCATATCTTAATTGGTATGACGTGCCGGAATCTGAAGTATTGGGAATCATTAAGGAATCCAAATATTATGTAGAATAATAAAAAAAAGCATTGATGAAGATTGATACTTAAAATAATTTTTATAGAATTATTGATCAAATTATCTAATTTGATGTTAGTTTTAATTCTACTAAAGATAATACATTTTATTGAATGAGGCACGAGCAAATGATTGATTTGTCGAAAAAAATTTAAAAGCGATTTTTATAAACCAAATTACTTTCATGATTTTAAATATGCCTTTAACTTTCAGCTTCATTGATATTATTGGGAGGATAACATGTCCCCCCATGAAATATTCTAAAAAATTTCTTGCAGATGCGATAACTAAAGAATCCCAAGTATTTTTATCATCTAAATCTTCAACTTTTATAGGAATAACACTCAGGGTTTTATTATAAAAGTGAATCATGCAAGGATTCGGCCAATCTGGAGCATTTAATGCCAATTTAAAGGTTAAATCTTTTTTTATTAATTTTTTTTGAAGAACGCTCCAATTTTTTAAATAATAGAATGCTGAAAATATAAATTTAGATAACCCCACTCTATAAAGATTATCATGGTTCTCTTCAATGTATAAATCTGACAATTTTTATCACCACTTTACCAATCAATTTCTTTTCCTTCGAAAGCGTATTGAAGTATTTTTCTATAATCATTGGGACTTGCCGGTCTTACTGAAAGTTCGGAAGATAAGGATTCCATGCTCAATTCAACTAATAAATCTAATTTTTCTTCAAAATCCTTTTGATCAATGTCTAAATCCTTTATGGATCTCGGAAATTTAACTTTTTCTTGAAGATCTTGAATATCATCCAATATTTTTTTAATTGCTATATCATCGTTATCAGAATGATTTGCGACACCCAAAACTTTCGATAACCTGACAATTGTTTTTCTATTTTCTTCATATTTTTTGGGATTTAATTGATATTTGAGGCAATATAATAAAAATAGTCCGACACAAAATCCATGAGTTTTATGAAAAGTAGCTCCAAGTGCATGTGCTAACGCATGTCCCATCATTACTTGGGAGTTACCAAAACAAAGTCCTGAAATACTTGCTGCATTATGAAGAGCTATCCTTGCTTCAAGATTATTTCCATCGTTATAAGCACTTACTAAGTTATCACGAATTAATTGTATGGATTTTGTACCTAATGCTTCTGAAAAATCATTTTTAAAAAGTGATATTAAACCTTCATAGGCATGACCTAAAGCATCAAAGGCGGTAGCGGCTGTTAAATGAGGGGGTAACCCCATCGTGAAAATGGGATCTAAAATTGCATAGTTAGGAATAATTTCTCTGTTAGCAAGTTCAAGCTTAATATTTGTACCATTTTTTCTCGTTCTGGTGATTATGGTCGCCCAAGTCCCTTCCGATCCCGTACCACTAGTAGTAGGTACAGCAACAAGCTTAGCTTTTTTTCCTAAACCTAAAATCTTAAATGGATGAATATCATCAATATTTAAATCTGGTCTTTCATATAATATCCAAATAGCTTTTGCTGTATCTATAGAGCTTCCACCCCCAACAGCAAAGATCATATCGGGATTATACTTATTACATTCCTGTAATCCATCAATAATCATTTCTTCTTCTGGATCAGGCATTACTTTCGAGAAAATTTTAAAATCTTTATTATATTTTTTAAGTTTATCAGTTGCATGGTGCAATAGATTTTTTTCAATAAACTCATCAGTGACAATAAAGAATCGTTTTCCTGGAAGATCTTGGATAAATTCTAACGAATCTTCGCCAAAACATATTAAAGGACTTCCAAAAAACCAATATTTATCCATGCTTTATTCTACTCCTTTCATGTTTTATTTGAATTTTTTTATTTATATAAGAATGAACATTTCGACGTTTGTCAATCAAATAAATATCTTTATAAATGTTTCCCATTTATTCTAAAATCAATATATATCTCCCAAAATTTATTCAATTTTTCGATAAACCAGAATAATTTCAATTCCAATGATTTTAAATTGGGATAAAAAAGAAGGATAAAAAAGACGTGAGAATAAACAATAAATATTATAATGGGAAAAATCCATGATCCAAAATAAATCACGGTAAAAACGAGATATACCAATGATATTGATAATGAATTTTTTCTTTTACAATTTGATTATCGTTTTCTTCATAGAAGGTAGTGTTGTTGGAATCAGACATGAAGCCTTGCTAAATAAAATAATAATAAATTTACTTATAATCTTTTCGAATCTATTTATGAAACTGATTCTCAGAATATTACCAATTTCAATTGTCATTAAATTGAATGGTGTGATTAAATAAAAAATAAGATGATAATTTATTAACACGAATCATCCAAATTTCAAATTAGAAAAGAAATTTATTTACTTATAATCCGTGTAGCTAGAGGTGGAATCTTTTTTTTTTAAAATTCCGCCACTTGGTATCGGTTGTAAATCTTTTATGTCATTGGTATCATCATCGTCGGAATGAATTCTTTTAAGGTCAATATCAGAGTATCCCGGTAAAGCATTGAGAATTTGACGTGTTGAATTCTTTATATCTTTTGAAGAGGTAATATATCTTCCGACAATTAAAATATCTGCGCCCATCTCTATTGCATATCGAGCAGAAGCGGGTTCAATTCCTCCTGCAACAGCAACCAAGACTCTATCCCTTCCAGAAGCTAACTTTTGATTTTTATAGAACTCTTTAATTTTTAGAACAGCTCTCCATTTTTCTCTTTGAGCTTGATCAGTTCCTTCCGCAGCAGATTCTGCATCAATGGCCCTGTGTAAGATTACTACATCTGGAATCTGTTTTAATTTACTTAGTTTGGCTATTGGATCGTCTAATTCCATAGTATCGACAAAAGCATATATTCCTAATCTTTGTGCTTCCACAACAAATTTATCGATTGAGGATGGTGATGCTAGGCCACTTGCAACTACCGCATCTGCAGTGGCATCAAAGGCAAAATCGACCTCTAACTTTCCTACATCTAATGTTTTTAAATCAGCAACGATAAACATATCAGGAGCCATTTCACGGATGTTTCTTATTGCGTCCATGCCATATTTTTTCAAGAAAGGAGTGCCTACCTCTAATATAAGCCTATCGCTTTTAGGTAATTGTTTCACAACTTTATCTTGATGTTCAATTGATGGATGATCGAGGGCTATTTGAACATATGGAGGTCTCCATAACCTTGGAATCCTCATATTCGCTACGGGATGTTTGGCACGATCTTTATCATAAAAGATTTTTGCAATTGGAGGATATTTGTTTAATGCCCTTTTGATCGCTAATTTTGTCGCACCATAATTATATTGATAGATTTTTCGGTAATCAACGGCCTCAGGATGGATGAATACACTTGCTATGATTAACCAATCATCTAATTTGTTCATTGGAATGATTCCTTCTTCAACTGCATCAGCAACACCTTTCGCCACGGCAGCTTGTGCGGGACCGAAAATTTTATTTGCATCTTCCATTTTTGAAACAGTTACTTTTGGTATGATGAGTGTATATGGTTTTGGAACGAGGTTGGGTCGTATGCAAGCAAGCAAACCTCCGTGACCGATACTAGGATTGCTGACCGCGTTTGCAAATGAAGTGCATAATGATTCTTTAGAACCGATTAGTAAATCAATGTGAGCAAGTTCTGAATTTTCTCCAACCAGAGCTTCTCCTACATAAAATTCAACTTTACCCATGTTTCTACAACTATTTTTAAATTTTTAATATCATGTATTTTATGGATATATTATTAATCAAATTATCCACATGTATAAAAAGATTATACTAATTAATAAAGTTCATTAATAAACATATAATTTATTTTCCATTATCTTAAATTTTAAGTATTTGGGAGCTTTTAATTAAATAGGATAAATATTATTTAAATAAAAATAGGTTAAAGTTCATGACAATAGTTAATGTCTATGTGTGTGAGATATGTGGTGAGGCATATATCGGCGAATCAGCTCCAAGTAGATGCCCCTTCTGTGGAGCCTTCAAGAAGTACTTTGTAGAAGCAAAGGATTATGATGATGTGGGGGCCTGGGATATCGAATTAAATGAAAAAGATAGAGCTAATATAGAAAAAGCACTTGAATTAGAAATCTCTAACACGATCTTTTATAGATGCTCCAGTAAAAAGACCCCCGAATTAGAGGGGCAGAAGTTATTTAAAATTTTAGCAAAAGTAGAAAATGAACATGCTTCGGTTTGGAAAAAGATTCTTAAATTGGATAAGATTGAACTTCCCAAATATGACAAATGTGCTGCTGAATATAGGCCAAATTTAGAGGAATCACATAGTCGGGAAGATAGAGCTATAAATTTCTATGGTCAAGCAGCTGCTGAGGCAAAAAGTGAGCGGGTGAAACAATTATTCAAAGCTTTTCTTGAAGTGGAGACGGATCATCTTCATTTATCAGAAACAAGGCTGAAATAAATAAATGAAAGTTCATTCCTAAGCTCTCATATAAAAAAGTCCATATTTTTAGTTCTCTTCTTTCTTTTCTTCAACGAGTTTATCTGGAACATTAAAAGAATCGAATAAAAGATCAATATTTCTGCTTATACCATATCTATCTTCTGGAATGATGGGTACGACTAATTTTAATGAAGGGGATTTTTCTACTTTTTGGATCAATAATTCTATTGCCTGTAATTTCCTATCTTTAATGATGATTCGAGTAGAGTATTCATGATCATCAAACAGGGTGAAACCATTGTTTAGTTGACCAAGTTTTATTGGTTTATTTATGGATTTTTCTTCTTGTACAAATTTTTTCGGGATAACTTCTTCCGTGTAGATGCTCCCTCCGATTATAATTAATCTTCGCATGTATTTTTCAGGATCAACAGGTGGAAGGTTATTAAGGATTTCAATTGCTTCATTAAACTTAATGCTTGTATCAACATGAATATAAGGATTTTGATTTATATTTTCATCCTGTTTTGGAAAATCTGATTCTATAATCGCTTTAGCATGGCCTCCTCCAAGAGGTTTATCAAGGGTTTTTTGGAATTCTTTTGATTCTTTTTTTACCGAATTTAAGAGAAAAATCCGATAAAACAATTTCAATTGAACTCGAAACATGTTTGCTACAATACTACCGTACACTTGAAGTTTAAAAGAGCTTTTTGGACAATTATAAGTCCAGATTCTTTTTAAATCATGATCAATTAATATATAAACTTTATAGAAGTTGCTATCATCAAGGAGAATCTCTTTTACCTTCTCCCCCACGGAAACTTCCATTGTTCTACAATACGGATAATTTTCTAATTTTATCACTTCAAAAATTTGCATTGTTTCATTATCCTTTTTTATTGTATATTTTCTATAGGATATTATCTTTAAAATATATTTTATTATTCTCCATGAATAAACTTCCTTCTCTAAAAAAATACAAAAATTTTTTTATTAACCTTCACTTTTCTATTCAATTTCCGTTTTCAAATTTAATTGAGAAATAACATGTCTTCAGAAAAAATTATTTACAAGTTGAATATCAGCGGTGGAAATACTGGACCAGGGAAAGGTCTTTCAAAACTCATTGAAATTGATGAAAAAAAATTCCGATTTGAAGGAATGAAAATAGGGGAAACTATAAAGGGTGGTTTAATTGGATTTCCAAATTACGAATTTCAAATAATGGGAGGAAACGATCGAAGTGGGTTTGCGATGAGAAAGGACGTTCATGGTCCCGTGAAAAAGAAGATTTTACTTTCCAAGCCTGGGATAGGTTATAAACCTATTAGAAAAGGTGAAAAAAAGCGCAAAACCGTTCGAGGGAATGAAATTACTCACGACATGACCTTGATAAATGTTAAAGTCATAAAATATGGCGAAGCGGAACTATTTACTCAAAAAGAAGAAGAATAATTAGGAAAAGAGTTGATTGGTCATGGTTAAAGTTAAAAAGTGTAGTTTTTGCCAATATGAAATACCCATTGGAAATGGAATAATGTATATTAAGAAAGATGGAGCCATTCTTAATTTTTGTACCAATAAATGCAGAAAAGCAATGTTGGATTATAAAAAAAATCCGAGAAAGACCCGTTGGACAAAAATATATGGTAAAGAATGAGTTCTCTTTATCTTGAAAAATTTATTGCCTTATAGCTTACATCTTCATTCTTTTATAGGAGTTTTATATAAGGTTAATTTACTATAATTTAATTATAATATGAAATTGTAAAAATTAGAAAAATTTTAAAATAAAAATTAAAGGTCCTAAAATTTAGATTATAGCTTTATTGTAATCGAGGAAATTTTAATAAATCGTCAATTAAGTCAACATGACCTACAATCATCCGTTTGCAGCAAAATCTTTTTATGCCTAAATCATTAAAAGCTTTTTCTGCGGGTTCACCTTTTTCAAGCTTTTCTTTAAAAGGTTTGTAAATGTGAGCAATTAATTTTCCGCAACTAAAACAGCGAATCGGTATGATCATAATTAAATTATAGAATCATCCTAAAAAAAATTTTAGGTTATTTATTATTTATGTTTTAGTAAGCTGAAAATTTTTACAGAATATATCTGAATAATTGTTATTTATTAGCTATCCAAGCTCTTGCATCCTCGATTGTCATGAACGTGCTTTCTTCCACTCCGGCTCCTTTTCTTTGTTCGGTCACTTCTTCTCTTACTTGTTCTACAGAATAATCTGCAGCTGCAGATTTCGGGACTACTAAGGCAACAAATTTTAATCCTGATTGTATCATTTTTGGCATCCAATCATTATTGATATAATTTACTAACTCTTCTGGAAGAACTCCCATGTTTACCATTATGTTATTTATTTTATTGCATTTATACTCGACAAGAAAATCGTGAATCTTCTCTAACAAATCTCTTGTCTTTTTTATAGTAGTAGGTTGTTTCCACTCGAATTCTATAGATGAATGAGCTTTATCCAGCCTTATTTCAATCATTTTTTTACTATACAATACTTTCATTTATATTCACCTTCATTTTTAATAAAATTCTAAAATCTTTTTGTAGATTTGAATATGAAAGAAATTATTTTGAAATAGTCCCCCCCTTTGTTATTGCGCCTTTACTCGAGATATTTTCATATTCTGAGAGTGTTTCTCTCAATGAATCAACGAGACTGCTAAGCCTTCCAGAAGTTGCGGATACTTCTTCCATTGCAGAAGTTTGTTCTTCTGTGGCTGCTGAAATGTCGCTTGCTGTTCTTGCATTTTCTTCACCTGAATTTTTTAGGTTATTAATATCGCTTGTAATGTTAGTAACTAATGTATCTTGAGATTGAATCCGTTCAACTATCTCATTAATCTCTTTATTTGATGATGCAACAGCATTTTTTGATTCTTCAGCAAGTTTTCTAACTTCTTCAGCTACCACCGTAAAACCTCTACCATATTTTCCTGCTCTTCCAGCCTCAATGCTTGCGTTTAATGCCAATAGGTTTGTTTGATCCGAAATGGTCCTAATCAGGTCCATTATTCGTTTAATTGCTTCAGTAGAACCTAAGATCATTTCTGACTGTTTCATCAAGTCTTTTGCTTTATTATTAATTATAGCCAAAGATTCCACTTGAGATTTAGATGAAGCTGCAAATTCTTCTGTGCTTGCGGAAATCTCTTCAGCAGAGGAATTAACCTCTTCCGCGCTTGATGCTAACTCCGAAGCCATATTAGACACATTTATGGAAACTTCAGAGCTTGCATTTAGAACGTCTTGTAAAGCACTTGCTTGTGTCCTCAATTTTGATGTTTGTTGTCGAACAATATTATCCGTGGAATTAATTTGTTGCTTTAAAAGTGTTTCTTTTTCTAAAATTTGCTTAACAATATAATATGCTGTAAATGTTACAAAAATAGTTGCGATGGGATATGCTACAACATTAGAAAATGGATTATTGAGGAAGACTCCTAATACAATGAAACTTATTTCTATCACTACAACACTCGTGAGTAAAGATAATGAAGCTACGTTAAAAGCAGGAGTTCTTGGCTTTAATTTGAATTTATATATGATAACACCAAGGATAAACAAGTGAATGATTGGTATTATAACCATACTTACCGGAACGGATAAAGTTGTATCCAATTTTTTTCACTAATATTCAGATTTATTACATTTAAAAATAAAATAAAACAAGTAGAATATAAATTTATGTAAAAAAAAATAACTATATAATCTGGTTAAAAAGAGACATAAATCTGAAAAATTTTTGAATAAATCAATTCTCTATTTTGGGAACCCTTCATAACCCTCATCAAGTTGAATTCCTAACGTGTTGAGAGCCATAGAGACTAATTGATATTGCCCAACTGTAAATAATAGATCAATTAGTTGTTGCTCATCATAGCTCTCAGATAAAATGCTCCATGTTGCATCACTGATAATTGAATGTTCATATAACTCATCTACTGCACTGAGCAATGCAGATTCAAAGGAACTCCATCCTTGAGATGATGAACCTTTTATTATTTGTTTTATTTCTTTATCATCCAAGCCACAGAGTTTTCCTATAACCACGTGTTGTCCCCATTCATATTCTGATTGACAGAGCCATCCAATACGTAGGATGAGAATTTCACGTTCACGTGCAGGAAGTGTTGATTGACCTAGTATGTAATTTCCAAAAGTATTCCAGGCTTTGTATAATTTAGGATGTCGAATTAATGTAGAGAAGATATTAAGATACTTACCACGCCCCAATGCTTTTGCAGGTTTAAGAAGTTTTATAGCATTCTCATCCATTTCAGATTCTTTCAAGGGTGGTATTCGAGGTTGTGATAACCTAAGTATAGTATTATTAACAATATCTTTATAATCTTTTTTATTCTGTTTATCAGTCATTCTTTTTATCAACAGAGAATTAATTCATTATATTAGATCAAATGAAATATTGCATTTTGTCTAATAAACTTTTTTAAATCTCGTCTCGCAGCATTTAAATACAAAATTTTAATTACGATACTTAACTTTCATATTCAATATTAATCAATGATTTATGATAATATATCAATTAAAATATATTGGAATGAGAAAATAATGAGTTATATAAAATTTAAAGTTCCTGAAAACTTACAGAGTGCCTTGAAAAATGCAATATCTACTATTGCCGACGCGAGAGATTCAAAGATTCGGAAAGGCATGAATGAAGTAACAAAAAGCATTGAAAGGGGAAATTCAAAAATTGTAATAATGGCGGAAGATGTGAGCCCCCCTGAAATTTTACTTCACGTGCCATTACTTTGTGAGGAAAAAAAGATTCCTTATGCCTATCTTTCTACTAAGAAAGAAATAGGTAATGTGGCAAAAATCAATGTAGGTTCGAGCGCAATATCAATAGATAATGTTGGTTCGGGAAATGAGAATATCCTCAAGGATATAATTAAAAAAATTAATGATATAAAAAAATAACATGGTGAATTTCTTTGGTAAAAATAGATAAATCCAAAGGAGGTCGCGCAGTTGAAGATGAGTCAATTCCAGCTCAAGTAATTCAAATTGTTGGAAGAACGGGGCTAACTGGAGAGATAAATCAGATAAAAGTGCGGATTCTTGAGGGAAGTGATAAAAATCGTATTTTGACAAGAAACTGTAAAGGACCCATTCGGGTAAATGATATAATTATTCTCAGAGAAGTCGAAAGAGAAGCAAGAAAAATAAGAAAGAGACGTTAAGGTTATTAAAAAATTAATTTTGATTTTATTCTTCCTGAATATTTAAAAATTCTTCCATTAATTCAATATTATTAAATTCTTTTGACAAAAATTCCCTTAAAGCAGTTCTAATTGCTTCGGATCTGTTCGGAATTAATTTCATTTCAATCAGTTTTTTAATAACTAAATCATATTGTTCCGGTATGTTTATTGTAATGTTTTTCATAGAAACTTTATTATCATTGAAACCTTTCTTAATATTATCATTTTCTTCATATTCATCCAATAAATGAGTCATTAACCTCTCTCCTTGATTTTTGTTTTCAAATTAAATTCATACGCAGAACTATTTATAAGTATAAACGCTGCGCTTATATCGATCTCCCTAAACTATAAACAGTTTTTCACTTTATTAATAATAAGTATTGTTGTTATATAAAATTATCCTTGCTCATGCTCGAGTATTTAAAGGAGTCCAAATCAGATATACATTTTTTAATTGATTTAAGTAAATAGTTGAACATAATAAGATTAAAATGCATAATCATAGTCTTTCTTTCTTTTTAATATATCTCCCTCGAGTCTCAATACTCGATATATTTTTAACGATTAATTTTCCTTCATTCGGGTCTTCTCTGTCATATTCCATTTGATATCCTTCAAGAAAAGCACCAAAACAGAGGTTAAAATCATCACCATGAGATGAAATAAGGACTCTCTTAAAGAGATGTAAATCAACACTTTTATCTTCTATAGAGTTTGAATATTCATGTAGTCCAAAATCAATAATGAAAATCTCTTCCCTATCTGTAACAATTAAATTTGAAGTGGTAATATCTCCATGGATATGGCCATTTTTATGTAAGATTGCAATAGTCTTCCCTATTTTATTAAAATAATCCTTTTTCTTCTTGTCTTCAAGTGTTGTTAATATATCTTTTAGTTTTGAGCCATGAATGAATTTCATTATAATAATCGAATGTTCAATATCGATATCATAGACTTGAGGACAGTTTATTCCGTAGTTTTTGACCTTTATAAGCGCTCGTGCTTCATTTATAGTTCTTTTAATTCTAATTTCATCATCTAATTCTTTTAATCGATATTTTTTTGGAATTCGATATTTAAATATGACTTCTTTATCAAACCAAGATCCATGATATAAATAAGCCTCAGCTCCTTTACGAATTATATCTCCTTTAGTGACAAGATTTTTCATGATATAATTAATTCCTCCACGGAATTGAAATATTATCCATTCTTTCTTTAGGTTTTATACCTGTTTCAGATAATTCATGACCACCTTCCTCAAGATATCTTAAAATTCCAGTCCAGGCAATCATGACTCCATTATCACCTGCATATTTTAATGGGACTACTTCATATCGAGCCCCATGTTCATTACTGATGTAGTGAATCATTTCCTGAAGTCTTTTGTTTGCTGCAACACCTCCTGTTAATAATACTTCCTTTTTATCGGTATGTGCTAGTGCCCTTTCAGTAACTTCCGTTAACATTGCAAATGCCGTTTCTTGTAGGGAATGTGCTATATCCTGAATGCTATATTTTTTATCAAAATCTTTTGATTTATAGAGTCTCCTTGCTGCGGTATAAAGTCCTGAAAATGAAAGATCCATTCCTTTTACTACATAAGGTAAAGAAAGATATTTATCTGATTCTTGAGCTAATTTTTCTATCTTTGGTCCTCCAGGATGAGCCAACCCAACTACTCTGGCAAATGAATCTATCATGTTTCCAATTGGTAAATCCAAGGTTTCACCGAATATTTGGTATCGATTTGACTCAAATGCACTCACGATAGTATTTCCCCCAGAGACATATAATGTCAAAGGATCATCGATATTGCACATCAACCGCCCTATTTCTACGTGAGCTACACAATGATTAACACCAACAATAGGAATTTGGTTTAATTGACTTATCATGCGTGCTACTAGAGCCCCTATTTTCAATACAGGGCCTAATCCAGGACTTTGACTAAAAGCAATTAAATCAATATCATTTATAGAACATTGAGCTTCTGAAAGTGTTTTATTCATTACTTTCATGAAATTATTAACATGTTGCTCGCGAACCTGAAATGGATGAAGCCCACCACTTTCAGGAATGTAAATGTCATTAATTCTACTATAGACATTTCCCTTAAAATCTATGATACCCACACCAAAAGTATGAGCCGTGCTTTCAATTCCAAGGCATATTTTTTTATTAAATTTCATTTGTTATTTCAAAATATAGTATGTTTTACCTAAATGCTAAGATGAGACATATAGAATTAACAGATTAAAAAAATTATATTTTTCTTAATATAAGATTTTATTGATCATGTAGATTTTGATCTTTTTCGTGGTGAACGTCTTGCTGAGGTTTTAGGTGCCGTCGTTTTACCTTTTCGCTTAAAAATTGTATATCCACATCTTCCACAACTATTTCTATCATAGTGATCTGCTAAGAAAAAGCTAACTCCACATTTGGGACAAGTACGGTGTGTTCTTACTAATTTTCCATTCTCAACCTTATAATAATTAGATGCTTTTGTCATTTTTATTTCAAATACTATTATTTATTATTCTTGGATAAAAAGATGTTTGTAAGGTTCTTTTTTCTTTTTTAATTGAATTATTTCAGTTCGTTTATCTGAAGGTAAATTTCTTACACGTATATGAAATGGCTCAAAATATTCCAATTCTCCATGATTTTCATAAACATATAATTTTCCAATAGCATAAGCATTACCAAAATGCGTTTTTATATTTTTAATGATAGTAAGCTTCTCATTCAGATTTTTTAGAGCGACTATTTTATTTCTTATTTCTAATCGATTTGGTGTACCTGCTCCAAAATGAACTATTTTAAATTCATATTCGGTTCTATCGATTAAGGGGTGTTTTTTTTCACTCGTAATTTCAATATCAAATGACATTTGAACCACTTATTTTACTTTAATCATAAACAGAATTATTCGTTATAACTTATCACATTAACCATGAAAGATAAAATTTTTGATTCTGATTAAACTTTACATAAATATTAAAATCTAATCTATAATCTCTATTTATATTTAAATGATAACAAAATAATCCTATAATCACGTTAGGTTATTCCATTCCCATCATTAGTAAAGATGTTATTGGGAATTATTTATTCATAAAATTTCCAGGTGTTAGTAATCTCTATTATAAAGATATAAGTGATCAGTAAATTTTTAACGAACTCTAAGTGCATATTTTCCAGGAATGAAGATTTTAAGATACTCCGCTATCTTGGATTCTTCAGGATCAATAATGATAACTTCTCCATTATAGTCTTCACTCAATGTGTGGGTCTTACATTTAGGGCAGACGGCATCATTTTTGGTAATTAAATGACAAGTTTTACAAGCTCTTTCTCTCATTTTTTTATCTTTTTTTTTATATTTTAAAATAATTTCAATATATATTCTTAAATTTTTCTCAATTAGTTTATTCTGCTTCATTTTCATCTGATTCAGAGAAAAAGTCATCTAAATCATTCTCAATCCATTCTTTTTTACCTAAAAATTTTTGACGCATGGTCAAGCCAAGTTTTCCACTTCTTCCGGTACCTAGGGACACCGCGATTATTTTTGCTCTCACCTGGTCATTCACTTCTAATATTTTACCCGTTTCTTTTCCAATAAATCGATTACTCACCTGTTCATAAGAAATATAATCATCACATATTTGAGATACATGAACTAAACCATCTAAGGGGCCCATTCTTATGAAACTACCAAAATCTACGATTTCTACGACATCTCCCTCAATAACTTCCGATATAGAAGGTTTAAATGATAATATTGTAAATTCAACGAGATGATGAGTATTGGCATCTCCGGGAATTACGATTCCAGGCCCTACACTTAGAACATCAACAATAGAGATAATAAAACCAAATTCACGAGTAATAATCCCATCATAATCTTCCGATAAAATGATTCTAGCAGAAACTTCTTTATTTTGATCAAAGAGAAAGGGGGGTATCGCAATTCTAGCCGAAACTGTATAAATAACGAACATTTTTTATAAATTCACCATTATATTCAAAATTCTCATGGCCTATCTAAGATTGAGCAGTTTAATGAATACTCTAATATAGATAATAAATGAAAGGTATAATTAATATTTTATGTTTTCTCTTGTAAGGAATGCTTCATATAACTGTATCTTTCAAATATTTTATTCAAAAAATTTTATTTCCTAATCAATTTATTCTTTAATCTAAAGTAATGAACCAAAATTAAAAAAATATAACCAAAATACATTATTTCATCATAAAAATATTAAGAGAGATTTAATAGTTACCTGAGAAAATAAAATAATGATAATGATAGAACTTCATTAAATTAATTTAGCTATTTTTTCACATGTTCTTTTAGCGTCAAGTAAAATTAGACCAAGTCGTATGTCTGGAGTGGTAGAAACGGTTAGGACGGCATTGCGCCCTGCTTGTAATACTAACAAGTATCCATCCGTTCCTTTGATAAGTATCTCTTGAAAGTCACCCTTATTCATTTCATGAATTGCACGTTCAGCAAGCGATAAAATTGCTGCTGTCATTGCTGCTATTCGTGTTTCATCAATATCTGCCGCTAATGCAGAGGAGATAGGGAGTCCCTCAACGGATACGATTGCCGCAGCAGTTACTTCTGGAATTGCTGATAACAGTTTTCTTAGAATAATATCAAGTGTTTCTGGAGTATCCGACATGGTAATTTTTTTTTATTAATTGTTTTTGACAAGAAATAATTCTATATAATCTAATTATTAGAATTCCTATTTATATTTTTTTTGTATCGGGTAATTAAAATATAAAATACAAATTTATAAATATACTTTTTTGATTATTTAAAATATTTCTGAATGATGTGATTTGTCTCTTTTAAAAATACATTAATATTCCCTTTAAAGTCTTTTAATTCCGCTTCAAATCGTTTTTCAAAAGCTTTCATAAAAATTTGCATTTTTTTAAAAAGGATTGGTAAAAATTTTGTTGAAATTAAAGCGATATTAACGTATTTACCGTATGTAAAATAAATTTTTACACGTTCTTTATCAATGATCCGCAAGTTTTTTTGTTCATTTGTGATTTCAGACACTAAACCTATTATTCCTGTGAATCCACTAGTGACTAAATCCTCACATAAAGAATCATCTTCATCAGAATTGTTATTATAATCTTTATTAAACAGACAAATTGAATCTTTATTGAAGATATAGATGCTTTTAATAGTTTCAGCCCAGTCTGCTTCTTTTGCAGAAAGTATCTCAGGTAAGGGCATCATTCTGACTAATGATATGATTAAAAGGACAAAACACATTATATTTAAAAGAGTAGAAAACCATAAGATTTCTGGAAAAAGATTATTGAGTAAATTCAATAATCCATTGAAGACTATGCCACATATAAAGCCTAAAATTAGGACCATCAATAAAATAGATAAAATTCTTCCTCTATATTTTATTTTATTTCGTTCAGTAGCAAAATCTCCAGCAAAAGTTAAAATAAGAGTGAATGCGAGTGGAATTGAAATACCTAGAAAAAATTCATCATAAATAATTTCAATAAAATATAGGTCTCTAAATAAAAACAAAATCATTAGAGTAAGTAAACCTGCCGTGAATGTCCATTTTCTTCCCCTTTTATCAAGTGAAATTCCAAAAAATATTAGATAACTTAGAATTATAAGTGTTAATGGGAGGGAATCTAAGATAATAGGAATGGAGATGGGCCATGAAAATCCTATAATAATGCTTAGTAATAAAAATACAAATATATAACCCTTAATGGGTGCCTGAAATAGATATTTTTTAAAGGATAAATCAGAGGCAAGTCTTTCATCAGTTTCAATATATGAGTACTCTTTAATTATATAAAATGCATTAATGCAGATAATTATCGTTAAAATAACTAAAATTATAATTTTATTAATGAAGGATATTAAAAGGATAAATGAAGCAATGGTTATAGAAAAAATCAAGAGATAACTATTTAATCTACCCCGATTAAGTATTGTAGACTCATGAACGAGTATAGTATGTAGATCAATTACTAAAATACTGGTTGATGCGAAAATTATAATGAGCCCTATAATTTCTAGTAAGGGTATAGCGAAAAAAGTTAAGAAAAGTCCTATTATGAGGATAGATGAGCTGACAAGGATTAATAACATTCTATTTTTAATCATATCAACAATAAAACCAGCAAGTACTATTGAAATTATCATGGATGTGATAAAAATCAATGAATAAGGCAAATAAAGATATTTTACAACCGAAATAATAAAAAATTCAATGGAAATTAGTGAATAAATAAAACCTCCTAAAAAAAATAAAAAGCCTTTTAAGGTGATATCCAAATCTCTCAAGAAGATTTTATGTAAATTGTATTTTATATATCGAAACATGTTGCCTTTTTGTCATTTTTTATAATATATTGATTTATAACAATAAGAAATTTAGCAAAAAGTATTTTTTTTGCATCAAATGAAGTATTATATTAATTTTTGAATTAATAAAACATTGATAATTCTAAAAATATTCAATATTTTAAAAATTTTTTAACTAGCACTAGTTTATTGGAATAAAATCGTGGTATATAATAATAAAACCTTCAATA
>CAZRIR010000003.1:19338-21821 GCA_964600195.1 uncultured archaeon
TTCTTTGTTCTTGGATATTTAATGTTTTTAATATCAAAAAGAGGATTTAGATCTAAAAATGCTTATGGAGGAGGTTCAACACTCGCATGTGGTATATTATTTTTACTTTTCGGATTTTTTAATTTATTTTTTCCCAGAGAAAATGGACTATTCATAGGATTTCTCCCTTATCCATTCAGCGGATTTATGGTATGGTGGATAGGTATTGTTCTTATCTTAAATCTTTTATTTTCATTAATAATGCGAAGGAATATAAGGTTGGTAGAAGAAAGAAAAAATAATGAAAGTTCAACTGTAGAAAAAGAAGAAAAACTCAAACCTCTACAAAGATATATTGTTTTTATTAAAAGTGAAAATCCTTACACTGAACAAATTTCATTTAAGATGGAAGCAATAAGAAAGGCATTTCACCTGAGTTGTTTCTTAATTTTGTTGGCATATTATGGGTTTTATTTCATTCCATCACTCACTTCATTGATAAATAATTCAATAATAATTTTTATCCATCAAGTAGAATGGTCCTATAATATTCTATGGGGCGATGTAATTGCTCAATATCCATATGTTTTTGGAGATTTTCACGCAGTGGTGGACCTTACATTATTTGCATTGATTGCTGCTTTATTTTTTATGGTAACTTCTGAAATAATTAGAGTACTTTGGGGTCCAGAATATTCCCTATTCAATGTTCTTACACGTGCAGTGCTTAGAAATAAAGAGTATAATGCGGTTGGCCCCCAAATTTATCTCATATCTGGAGTTATCGTGGCTTATACACTTTATATCATGGGGTTAGTGCCAGGTTCAGTGATAATGACCGTAATCGTTATTTCATGCATTTCTGATGCTTTAGCAGCATTAATAGGAAGAAAATGGGGAAAACATAAAGTAACGTGTCTTAATGGTGATAAGAAGTCAATAGAAGGATTCTTGGCAGGAGCAGGAAGCGCATTTTTAATTGGTCTCGTCCCTCTCGGTCCTGTTTATGCCCTGATCGGCGCATTAATCTTCCTTATTTTAGATTATTTTCCATTACTAATTGCTGATAATATTTTAAATCCTATAATGATAACTCTTGGAATAATAATAATTTATTTAATAACGGGTTTTCCTATTGGATGGAAATAGCTTATTTAAAACATTTAAGATATTAACATTAAAAGAAGTTAAATATTTATGTTATCATGAGAAAATTAATTGAAGAGTTCCAAAATGTTAAAGTTGCTATTTTTGATCTAGACGGAGTCGTCTATAGAGGCAATAAGCTAATTTCAAATGCAAAATCATGTATAAATAATTTAAAAGGGATATCGATAAAAGTGGTCTATAATTCAAATAATTCTACAATAACGAGACAAATGTATGTTGAGAAATTAGAAAATTTTAAAATAGAGAGTAAATATTCTGATTTTTATACGAGTGCTTCAATCACTTCTCAAGAGATTACTAACATTAAAAAAAATGCGCATATCTTTGTAATTGGCGAAATTGGATTAAAAGAAGAGTTGAAGGCTCTTGGACATGAAATTATTACCGATCCTTCAAGATCTAACTTTCAAGATGTTGATTTCGTAATAGTCGGCTTGGATTCTCATTTTAATTATGATACTCTCGCAATTGCTCAGAGATGCATTCTAAAAGGTAATGCAAAATTTTATGCTACAAACACCGACACGACCTTGCCCGTTAAAGACGGATTAAAGCCTGGGGCTGGCGTGATGGTTAATGCTGTCACAACATGTACAGGGAAAGAACCGATCAAGATCTTTGGGAAACCTGAACCAGACGGAATAAATATGATTATAAACGATATGAAAATCAAACCAGATCAAGCAATTATTTTTGGTGATCGTTTAGATACAGATATTTTGGCGGGAAATAGAGCGGGGATTAAGACTGCTATGGTTTTAACAGGGGTGACTAATAAAAAAATGATGCAAGATTTAGAATCAAGAATAGAAACCCTTGACAAAAATTTAATGCCTAATTATGTTTTTAGTACTTTAAACGAGATATTTTCGGATTAGGAAAATCTGGTACTGTTTAATTTATCTTAATATCTCAATTTTCAATTAGATCTTCAGATTTTAGGTTGTCTCGAATAAAATTTTGAAAAAAAACTTTAAATAGTAAGAAAATTAAATTTTTATATTCTAAACACGATACTTTATTATAGTAAAACCAGTATTAATAAAAATATCTAAGCTGAAAAAGTAAACTGATCTAATCTTATTCCAAATAAAATTTAGGATATCGAAGTCAAAATGAAAGATGTTAAAGTAAAATGTCCATTCTGTGATACTGAAAGTAAAATTAGTATTCCAGATGAAATTCTTTCACAAAAGAAGTTTGGAATTTTTAAGATAGAGGTACCATCAGGGGCAGCATGTAACAAGCATCGATTCATTGTTTTCATCGATACTCAAGGAAATGTCAGGGGATATGAACGAATAGATTTATTAATGGGGTCCGCAGATGAAAAG
>CAZRIR010000004.1:0-3766 GCA_964600195.1 uncultured archaeon
CCTGACCAATTATTTGATTTCGGATGAGTTCCTTTATTAATTGTATAAGATGGCACTAATTCAATGGCAATATCCTCAATTTCTAAAGGTTCATTCATGTTCAATCCTCTTCCGTTTAATTTAGAAAGGGCACTTTCTTCACTTTTTGGTCCTAAGAAAATCGTACTTTCTCCTAAAATTTTTTTGATATCTGATTTTGAGAAGTGATCTCCATGACCATGAGTAGAAATGATTATGTCCGCTTTTTCTTCATCTTTAGAAAGTCGATAAGGGTCCAGATAAATTATTTTACCATTTTCTGTTTTAATTTTAAATGCTGCATGTCCCAACCATGTAATTTGCATTTAATCACCTCAGTTATTTTATCGATATTATCTATTGTATTAGGAATGAATGTTATATCTTTTTTAGTATTATTAAAAATTATAGGTCACGTTTAATTTTTAAACTGAAAAATATTCAATTTGATCTATGAAGACGATTAAAGTCATAAATATATTCACTGAGAAAAAAGGATTTCATGAAAAAAAGAGGGAGATTGTTTTAGAACGAAATTAACGTATAAGTTCAGGATGCATAGAAACAAACACCTGGACTTGCTTTGTTCCATTTCTAAAAGACTATATAATCATGCTAATTGGTACGTGAGGCAGGATTTCTTTCACTTGGAAAATTGGCTTTATTATCATGATTTAAATTTTATATTGCAATATTCTGACAATTATAGATTATTTAAAGCCCAAACCTCACAGCAGATTCTTAGAATCGTGGAGAAAAATTGGAAGAGTTTTTTTAATTCGATTAAAGAAAGAAATAAAAACCGAAATAAGTTTAATGGGATTCCAAGACCCCCAAAATATAAAAAGGACGATTATTATTTGTTAATCTTCACCAATCAAAATAGTAAGATAAAAGACAATAAAATAATACTTACAATGTCCCAATTTTTTAAAGAATCCTTTCCAGACTTTAAGCAACCCATAGAAATTCCCATTCCTCCCTATAACCACAAGACTTTTAAATCATACCAGCAGGTAAGGATTCTCCCAAGGAGAAAATTCTACGAAATAGAGAATGTTTATAACGAGCTGATTAAAGACTACGAATTAGATAAAGACACTTATTTATCCATTGACATCGGATTGAATAATTTAATTACTGCAGTTGAAAACAGAAATTCAAGACCACTCCTCATTTCAGGAAAGATATTAAAATCAATCAACCAACAATGGAACAAGCAAAAAGCGAGGCTTTATTCAATAAAAGACAAGCAAGAACTTCCCTGGACAAGCAAGCTTGACTCCATTAATGTCATTCGAAATACCGTTATGAACGATTACTTGCATAAAACCGCTCGATTCATCATAAATTATTGCATAGAACATAAAATAGGGAACATTTGTTTAGGAAACTTAAAAAATATAAAGAAAAATATTCGATTGGGCAAGCAAAATAACCAAAATTTTGTCAATATCCCCATTCAGAAGCTTAAACAAGTGTTAACCTATAAAGCAACTCTTAAAGGCATTAATATTATAGAAGTGGATGAGTCTTACACCTCGAAGTGTAGTTCTTTAGATATGGAACCCATTCAAAAACATGATAAATTTATTGGGAAACGAATCAAGCGAGGATTATTCCAGGGATCAAATTATCTTCTCAATGCTGACGTGAATGGAGCGATAAATATCCTCAGAAAAGTAGTAGGAGATGATTTCATCCGAGATCTATCCGATAGGGGCCGCTGGTTTCAGCCCGTGCGAATAAGGGACCTGTTCCAAACTTCACATGAACAATTTTTATTAAAATCTGCTAATTGTTCTTAGCATTTTTAATAATATTGATAACCTAACTATGAGGTTTTTAGTAAAGGATTTTATAAATGTAAATTATACTTTACAATTTCCATTCCGGGTTTTCAAGAGATTTTTTTTTTAAAAGTTTGAAATTATCTGATTTGTCAATGTTAAGTTCATCCAATCTCACTTGAAACATCCTATTTTTAATGTTAGGTACTTGATTTAATAAATTTGCTTCTGGAATGGGGTTAATGATTGCATTTTTTACAAGTTTATGATGAGAAATACTTGGATCAATTTCATCAATGATGTCTTGCTTTAACTTGGACCTATGAAAATAGGGTTTTAATTCATTTTGATGAAGATTTTGAATCTTATCAGATTTTTTAGGAACTGTAAATGCATTAATTCTACAAATAGGACAATTAATATCATCTAAACCATGGGTGCATGTCATTTATGATCAACCATATTTTTTTATTTAGCTATTTTTATGTATTCAATTTTAAAAAGAAACTTTAAACATCATCAGTATAATTCTTAGTAAGTATCATGGTTATTAAAAATTCTCATGATAGTTTATAAAATTGCGTAATATAGATTTATTTAATGTAAGGTACCTTAAATTTTTAGCAAGGTTTTTTTTTTTGTTAATACTTCATCTAATATTACAAAAACCTATAATTAAAGAATCATGACAAAAGCAATAATTTTATCTGGTGGTTGGGGCACAAGATTGCGACCTTTGACATGTGCTTTACCTAAAACTTTAATTCCTGTAGTAAATAAACCTGTAATTGAGAGATTAATTCTTCTTTTAAAATCTGCAGGAGTTAATGAAATCGTTCTCGCGGTAAGCGTGATGGCTGATTCGATAAAGAATTACTTTAAAGATGGTCAAAAATTAGGTTTGAAAATTCACTATACAAATGAGGAAAAACCCATGGGAACCGCAGGAGCCTTAAAATTAGCGGAATATTACTTAAAAGATGAAAATTTCTTCATGTTGAATGGTGATGAGATATTAAATTTTAATTTCAAGGACATGATTCACTTTCATGAAAAATCTGGCGGAATTGGCACGATAGGGAGTCAGGATGTCGAGGATCCTTCCAGATACGGAGTTCTTATTGTAAATGAAAGCGATAATAAAATTTTAAAGTTTTTAGAAAAAGATGAGTACCGTCCTCCCGAAGGAAAAACCGTTCCAATGCCCGTTAATGCAGGTGTTTATATTTTAGAGCCTGAAGTCTTTTCATTCATTGAGCCTAACACAAAAGTTTCCATTGAGAAGGATGTATTCCCAAAATTGGCGCAAGGTGGAAAACTTTTTAATTATTCGATTGATGGTATTTGGCGCGACGTAGGTAAACCTAAAGATTTACTTGAGGGGAATATTCAATTGATGAACTCCTTGATAAAAGAACAAAAAGATGAACATGAGAATCTCATATCCGAAACCGTTCAATTTGAGGGAAATCTTACCATCAACCCCCCCGTAACGATTGGAGAACACGTCATGATACGATTTGGGTGTAAAATTGGGCCCAATGTTATAATTGGTGATAATGTATTCGTTGAGAGCAATAGTGAAATCAAAGATTCTGTAATTTATGACAGGACCTATATAGGTAAAAATGTAAAAATGGAAAGAGCTATTATTGGTGATAATTGCCGACTTGAAGATAACGTGGAAATTAAGGGAAATTCAGAAGGATTGATCATTTTGGCATCAACTGTAGAGATATTAAAAGGCATAAAATTAAGCACCCCTGATGAACGCAATATTACATTCTGTCATCATGAAGTTGTGAGAACTAGTATCGAATAAACACATTTATTTTTCTTTTAATCCTAATTTTTCGACGATTAGTTCTAAATATGATTTGATAATTGATTTATCACGTGAAATTCCTAAAGACTCTAAAAATTCAAAAAGAATTTCTTGACTCTCTTCTATATTTTCT
>CAZRIR010000004.1:3866-5707 GCA_964600195.1 uncultured archaeon
GTGCTTATCATACTCTATTGATTTTCTGACTCTTAATGCTTCATCTGTTTTTTTGAAATCTCTCAATCCTTCGGGCATGTTGTAATAAGTATCTTCATGCATCAAGGAGCATTTATAAATTGCATTTTTTTTATCCAGTAAATCTCTAATCTTATTTGGATTAGATATCGAGACTTTTATTTCGACTTCAATCATGGTTTAATGGTTTTTATATTAACAACAATAATTATAATTAAGATCCTTTTTATTTATTTTAATTATTATCGGATTTATTTGGAGTTGGAAGAAAATCTCTCAAAAGTCAGATGTCATTAATGAATTAGCAAAAAAGTATGGTTATTTAGCATACATGATTGAGAGATACCTTGATTTTTTAGGTTTAGAAGACACCATTAATTTATTAGATGCTAATGAAAAGCAATTAAAACCGACTTTACGTGTAAACACTTTAAAAATAAAACCCGATAAATTAAAAAAGAACTTAGAGAAAAAAGGGTTTGAATTGCATTTAATCGATGAAATTCCCTACGCTTTTGAAATTTTCAACGATAATGGTAATCTTGGCCACCTTCATGAATATTTATACGGATACTATTATCTTCAAAATAAAGCATCAATGTACCCTCCAATAATTTTAAATCCCTCTTCTAATGAGACAGTGATTGACATGTGTGCTGCTCCAGGCGGAAAATCCACTCATTTATCTCAAATAATGAATAATAAGGGAAGATTGATTTTAATTGAAAAAAATTTAAAAAGAATTCCAGCTTTACAAGTTAACATTCGTAGGATGGGTGTTCTAAATGCTATCATCATAAATACGGATTCAAGCAATATTTTAGATCTCGGGTTGAAAGCAGATAAGATTCTTTTAGATGCGCCCTGTACGGGAGAGGGTTTGATTAGACAGGATCCTTCACGTAAACAAAGTAAGAAATTAAAGGACTTAAAAATAATGTCTGAAATTCAGAAGGATTTACTGAGAGTTGGATTAAAATCCCTAAAAAAAGGTGGAACATTATTATATAGCACGTGTTCTATTGCTCCAGAAGAAAATGAGCTAGTTATCAATAAGATTCTTAAAGAAATGAATGACATATCAATTAAGAAGATATCAAATAAATTTGGAACTCCTGGTATCACTAAGATAAAAAATAATGATCTTGATGATTCATTAAAACATTCTCAAAGGATATATCCCCATCTTCATGATAGTATTGGATTTTTTCTTTGCCTGCTTGAAAAAAAATAGATTTTATTGTTCTTTTCTCAGATAATATCCCTTGTCTATCAAATTTAAAGCTAGAATATCATCAGGTTCGAGCTCCTTGCTTTCAAAATAATCTACCCTTGATTTTGCAATGGCAATTAATTCATGAGAAATATTTAAAATCAGTAAAAATTGATTTTTATAGAAATTCGGGGAAATTTTTGCTAAATATTTTTTTAAAATTTGATTACCATAAAGTATTGATTTTTCTCCATCATCATTCACATATAATATATCTTCATCATTAAAACATTCAGAATAAAACAAATAATTCGCACCTTCAAGACTTAAGTTAAATCTCCCTTTTTTTATTTTTCCAAAATACAAACCTGAACATAAAATGTTGTAGTTTTTAGAAAAATCTTTAGTCATATCAATTAATTCTTTTGGAACTAAATAGATTAATGGATATAAATTTTTTTTGTTTAAATCTTCAAATCTAATAAATAATTCCATCTCACTCTGAGTTAGAAATGAAATTATTTTCTTGGAAATCGTGGAAAGTGAGCTTTTTATCATTTTCCACTCAATATCATTAATCATCCGAAATGTGATGGTATCATTCATTTTC
>CAZRIR010000004.1:5807-14602 GCA_964600195.1 uncultured archaeon
CATGAGAAATTAGGAATGCTTGCTTATCAAAGAGTTTTAATGCATAAAGAAGAAACAGGAGGAATAATGCCCATATCGGAAGTATTTGAACTGGTCAATACTGGTATTCTAAAAAATAATTTTGAGCTGAAAGATTTAACAAAGTCATTGAAAATTTTGAAAAAAACTGACGTCATTGAAGACATTAAACAATTAGATTCAGGGGGGCTCATCATACACTTTTTTCCAATTCAATATACAAATGATCAGGTAAAAATCATAGAATTAGCTAAAAACAAAGGGTATGTATCATTGGAAGAAGTTTGTACCGAGTTAGAATGGTCCCAAGAAAGAGCTCTTAGAGCCTTAAATTCCCTTGAAGAAACGGGCGTAGCCAAATATACTGAATCTTATTTAAAGGGCAAGCAATGGTCTTTTCCTTCAATTTAAATAATCAGGTACTTCATTCTAATTTAATTTTCAATGCAATTTGACCTTCTTCAAGCTTTAACACTTTTGCCTTTTGATTTCTTGCTAAAATATTGAAAATTTCCTCTAGATCTTCCTTAGGAAGCGTACTAAATTCCAATTTTGCATCTCTTATCTCAAAAAGCATTATCGGATCTAGCTTTCCCAATTCATAGGCCCAGTTATATATCTCATCCGCCCAATTATCAAGAGATTTCCAATAAACTCGTAATTTTTCCTTTTTTTTAGTTATGAATTTGGCGATTCCTTGAGATACCAACTCATCAGCAATCTCCTTTATTGCTTTTTGTCGATCTTCAAATCTCGAAAACGGTTTTTCAGCAGCAATTTGTTTAACGTATATGATATGGAGGATGGCATATCTAGCGTAATCAAAAAAGACTTTAGACCATTCTTTTCTCCATGATTGGTAGTCATTTAAATTTCTTTTTTGATTTGGAATGTTGTACATGAATTCATATCGTTTTTCTTCCAACCAGGGGTAAGCTTCTAAAATTTTTTCGTAGGGACTTAATTCTTTTTCAATTAATCCCTTTTCTCCGATAATTTCTTGTTCTAACTTCTGTAATTCTGCCTCTATTACTTCAGAATGTTCTGCATATGCTTTCTGGTTCGACCCGCCTAAATTTTTTGCGATAAATTCATTTATCTTGTTTAATCTCTCCTCAATTACATCTTCAGTTTCTAAATCAGGAGTGGGCTTGATATATTCTTCCGATTCGGGAGATATTTCATTTTTTAGAGTCTCTTCCTCTTCTGCTTTTCTTTCTTCTAACGCCTTTAATTCTTTTTGTTTCTTAAGTTCTCTTAGTCTTTGTAATTCTTTTTGTAGTTCTATTAGTTCTTTATCTTTTTCTTCCGGTTTTTCTATTCGTTTTTCCATGTGATCTTTTCCCTCTAAAAATGATAGTTTTATTAACGTCGGCAATATCAATATTTAAGTTTGTTCACCAAACTCATCTGCCCATTGTTCATATTTTTTCAATGAGTTCCCTGTTGTCATGGGCTTTATATTCTTCAATGTTCTCTTAAAGTCATCAATCGTAATTGGCCTTAAAGAAATTTCTTTATTTGCATCTTCTAATAATCCACTCATGTCTAATTCTCTTACTGGGAGCATTATTACTTCTTGGCATACATTTGAAATATCTCGCCCGGAATAACCTTCAGATCTCACGCCTAATTCAATAAAATCCTCCTCGTCAAGAGCCATTTCCACACCTTTCGTTTCAATCATGAAGATCGCGGAACGTGCTTCCAAATCAGGCAGAGGGACATGTACCTTTTTTTGAAACCTGCTTAACATTGCATCATCAATATCCCATGGTCGGTTTGTTGCTCCTAATGTCAAAATTCTTTGCTTATCACTTGTCTTTAAGCCTTGAATTTCGCTTAATAATTGAGTTTTCACCCTTCGCTCACCACTACTCTCTGTACCTCCTCCACGGGATGTGGCCACAGAATCGATTTCATCGATAAAAATCAAACTTGGTGCCTTTATGCGAGCAACTTTAAATAATGAACTGATTAATTTTTCACTTTCTCCTAGCCACTTGCTTAATAAATCTGCTGAAGAAGCACTAAAAAACGTGGCTTTACATTCTGTAGCGGCAGCTTTTGCTAATAAAGTTTTACCACACCCAGGAGGTCCAAATAGTAGTATTCCCGACCAGGGCTTTCTCTTGCCCGTGAATAATTCTGGCTTTATTAACGGTAACACAATTGCTTCTCTTAATATTTGTTTACAGTTTTCTAGACCGGCAATTTCACTCCATTTTATATCTGGAGATTCAGTAACAATTGTACCTGAAATTGATTCTATTAATTCTTGCTCTTCTTCAGAATATGCCCCTCCTCCTTCTGATTTTATATTATCCTCTTTAGGTTGGCTAGATCCCCTTGATGGTGCTGTTTGTGTCAATCTTGAATGGGATCCTCCAATTTGAGCTTTTAAAACTTTTGCTCTATCAATATAATCTTGACTATTTTTGCGACAAAGTTGGATCATGTCCTTGTTATTGCTAAATTTCATGAATTTAATTAATATTTCTGCCGCTCTCATGTACTTATTAATTGCTTGCTGATGTTTACCTTGCCTATCCAATAAAACCGCCTCCTTTGCAGTCTCAACAGCAAATTTATATAATTTACTATCAAATGATGACATGTTTTTTTACCTGGTAGTGAACTTGCTATTATTATTTATTAAAATACATCGTAGAAAAATATTTAGCATTTAATATAGAAATCATATTTTAAGTATAAAAAATTAATCTAATCCAAATTTCAAAGTAGTGAAAAGTTTTCTTGATGATAAAATAATTAATGGACTCCAAATAATTTTATAACTATGTGTTTATTTATATACTATAAAACAACATTATGAGATGAACATTCATGGGTTTTCTTAAAGATTTATCAAAATGGTTAGGCGGTGGAAAAAAAAAACCAGATACCGTGCGCTCTGCCGCTATAAAATTAAAAGTGTTCAATAAAAGATTATTAAGACAAACTAAAAAATTAGAAATAACCGCACAGCAAGCTAAAGATAAGGCAATAAAATTTAGACAAGAAGGAGACGCCCAAGGTTCCGAAGCTCAAGCTCGAAATTACCTCCAAATCAAAAAACAAGCGACTGCTGTCGATTCATTTCGTGCAAATTTAGAAGGTTTGCAATTTAAATTAGAACAAGCATCCGCAATAAAAGACGTAGCTGGCATTATGGGTGATATTCAAGGTTCTTTAACGGCATTAAAAAATCAATTATCCCTCCCTGAATTAACGGAAGTCATGAAAAACCTTGAAATGGATGTTTCTGATTTTGAAGTGGGCCAAGAAATCGCATCAGAAGGCATGGGTAATGTTACAATGGATACTGCAGTAACAGACTCCGATGTGAAAAGCTTTTTAGGAGAAATTGATGCTGAACTTCAAGTTGAAATGGGTGGTGCCTTACCAAGCGTAGTACCTGAAGGAAAAATCAGTGAACTTGAAAAAGAATTGGATCGTCTAAAACAAGACTAAGAATTTTACCTTTTTTTTACCCGTCTTAATTCTTAAATTCTGTAGATTAATAATATTTAGAAGAAAACTATATTAATAGTAGTCTCTATTTTTAATTTATTCATAGCACTATTCATTCTTTTTAAATGATGTGAGAAATGTGAGTTTGGATTTAATAACGATCGGTTCATGTACTCTCGATTGCATGATAAATGTTAACGATATAATGAGATTTGAACTATTTGATAGAGATAAAAATGGGCAGCAAGTGATTAAAAAATATACTGCCATTGAATATAGCCGAAAATTAAATATACAAGGAGTCCGATTTGTTCCAGGAGGATCAGCTGCAAACATAGCAGCAAATTGTTCAATGGTCGGTTTAAAATCTACTTATATAGGGATTTTGGGAAATGATTTTTCTGCTAAGATATGCTTGGATGATTTAAAAAAACGTGGGGTTGATTTATCCAACGTGATACAAACAGATAAGGATAACACCGCTTTTTCAGTGATCTTGAGGACAGAATGGGGAAAAGATAGGAGCATTCTTGCATATAAAGGTGCCAATAACCTTCTTACACCTTCTGATGTAAAGGATGATCTTTTTAAGGGAATAAAAGCATTTGCTTGGACATCATTAACATCTGATGATGGATGTAAAGCCATTGAAAAGGCAATTAAATTGACTAAAGAAAATGGAGGAACTGTCTTTGCCGCCCCAAGCATGTCTATTATCAAAAACAATGAAAAATGGGCTAATATCTTGATTGGTAGTTCGGATGTTGTTTCCTTAAATAAAGAAGAAGCACAAGAATTTACGGGCAAGATGGATACTTCTCAAATTATTCGGAAATTCTTAAGCTTAGGTGTGAGATTGATTTCTATTACAGATGGACCTCATGGTTCTATAATTTCCGATGGAAAGACAATTGTAAACAGTGCAGTCTATAAAGGTGATGTTAAAGATACTACAGGAGCAGGTGACGCCTTTTTAAGCGGAATGCTTGTTTCTTATGTAAATCGATACCCCATAGAAAAAATGAGCAAGATGGCAACGGCAATGTCATTCTTAGAATGTAAAGAAATAGGCGTGCGAGAAGGAATGCCAGAAAGCTTTAATGAACTTGAAGCATTTGTTGACTCTAATGCAATAAAACAAGTCATTACTCAGATTGTATGATCCATATCTTTTAATTCTATTTTTTATTTTTGTTAAAAATAACACTATTTAGGAAGTATATATCAATCATAGAATCAATAAAATTTTAATTTCTTGATATATTAATGAATATGAGATATTAATTTTAAATGCGCTGCTAGTATAGATCTTGCTAAAATTTATAGCAGGAATGGAACGGTCAGTATACTGGTTTGCCAAATCAGTGACCCGGGTTCGATTCCCGGGCGGCGCACCATTTTTGTATGCATGTTGTATATGGATTTCGAATTATTCTTTTACCATAAGAGTGTAAAATTTAAATTAATGAAAAAAATATTAAAAAATATTAATATAAAGGTTATAAAATGAGAAAATTAATTATTTGGATGAATATATCTCTTGATGGGTATGCAGACTATAGGCTTGGCATTGCAGATGATGAACTCCATGATTTTGCTTCAGATTTTCTTGATAATATTGATATCTTATTATTTGGGCGGGTGACATATCAATTAATGGAAAGTTACTGGCCAATCGCACCAAAGGATCCAAATGCAACAAAAAGTATGATTAATTTCGCAAATAAAATCAATATTATGTCTAAGATAGTGTTCTCAAAAACACTTGAATTAGCAAAATGGAATAATTCTAAGATTGTTAATGAGAATATTGTTGAAGAAGTCATTAAATTGAAAAACGAACCTGGTAAATATTTATCTCTAGGAGGTATAAGTATTTGTCAAGAGCTTATGAAAACAGGACTAGTTGATGAATATATGATCTTAATCCACCCTGTCATTTGGGGTAAAGGAAAACGATTATTTAATAATTCAATTGAAAATTTAAAACTTAAATTGATTAGCACAAAAACTTTTAGATCAGGAGTTGTAGTTCTTCATTATAAGCAAGAGAGAAAATAAATATGCAATCCTATTTATGATTGTTCTAAAAATTCTTTACACGATTCTCATTAATTTCCTTGCTTAACTAGAGGGTTATGATTTTTATATAGAGATATTGAAAAAAGGAAAATTTTTTTTTTTATCGTTAGGTTGAAAAATTCTTAGGTTATATTTACGTTATATATATATGTCGTCCCTGTCCCGGACGATGTACTCATTCATTACACAATTTATACACATTCTTTTTCGAGTGTATAAGTAAAAATCAAGAAACTATGACTAATTCAATTCTCTAAATTTTATCATTCAAATTGAATTTCTACAACCTCTGGATACCAGTTATATGCTATTAGCACCTCATTACTTGATTGAAAATGAATGTGTGTAGGTTGAAAAATTCAATGATTTGAATGGTTTTTAACAAATAAGTATTTCCAAATAAAGCAACTATTCATATAATATATAATCACAATAATCCTGAAGCATGGGTTTTATGGACCCAAACCCTGAAATTTTTCAAAGATATTCAAAAATGAACTCTTGAATATCTATTTTGAACTAATACTTGAAACATCTGAACCCAATTTTAATTTAGAATTGTTTTCCCTATTTATAGATTTCAATACTTGTATGGTGACTCCAACAATAACTCCAACAGTAGAACCAATGATTAGAATCCAAGGGATCACATCTAATAAAGTAAGTGGTCCTGTTGGAATGTTTTTCACGTAAATTAAAATTGAAGTTGAAACCTCATCTCCAATAGGATTTCTTGCAACCACGGTTAACTCGTGCACTCCATCCAAGACATTGGTGCTATTCCAAAGACAGCTAAAAGGAATTGAATAACCATCTTGAATTAATTCTCCATCCATGTAAAATGACACGTTATCTATACCAACAGGAATATCTTCAGAAAACACAGTGAAATTCATCACACCACTGACCACATCACCATTGCCATGACTGGTAATGATAATATGTAGTCCGATATTATTGACTTGAAGCAAGATTGAGTTATTGTTTCGTGCACCTAAAATGCTTGCAACCACGGTCAAGTTGTAAATTCCATCTGACACACTAGTGCTATCCCAATGACTTTCATATGGAGAGGTTTTATTCACCGCTATCAATACACCATCAATGTAAAATGTCACATTATCAATTCCATTAACGGAATCAGCATCCACAGTAATGTTCACGCTACCCGAAACCAGCTCATTGTTTAAAAGGTTAATGATTTCAACGCTTGGTTTGGGAGGGGTTAGCAGGCAATTTATTATGACACTCAAGATAGTTGGATTGAATAATAATGAAATTGTTTTAAATTGCATTCGATAACAAATAAATGTTCCACACCCTTCAAATGTGAAATTATCTTCAGAATATGTCGTGAAAATGAAATCTGATTAATTCGTCGAGTTTGAAATACCTACTTGAACTTCTATTGATGTACAAGTTGATTGTATGTTGGGAGTCCAATCAATGCTTGCTTTAATTTCATATATTGCCCCAAGAGATGTGAGCTTTGAATTATATACCCCAAATTGATGATATGAGATGATGGGCAAGATCCAGAGATCAGATCCTCCTTGAACGAAGACACTATTGGAATTTGAATCATGTGCTATTGAATGACCAGATCTTTCAGAAGGACTATTAGTAAGAGTCATCTGAAACTATTCATTAGCTTTATAATCATAGACCCAAGTTTCATCATCATTATTGGAACCATCATTACCTCCAAATAAAATAACTGCCATATCTAAAGAATCATAGACCATCGAATGTCCATATCTTGCTAATGGTGAGATAGAAGGACTCATTTGTATCCATTCATTATCCTTGAAATCATATGCCCATGTATCACTCCTAACACTCCAACTTCTATAACCACCAAACATGATGGTCATCTCGTTAGTCGAATCGTAGGCCAATGAGGTTCCAGATAGTCCTGGAGGAAATTCGTTTATGATTTCACTCCAACTCATCTCGCTACTTGGTATATCCAAGCATAAACCCCCATCACCATTAATTGTCAGAATATTCATTGATCCCATCATAAATTCATCAGAATCTTCAGTGATCAACATTGATGCACTTGATCTTATTTTAATATCATCTCGTGCTATACTCTGAAAATCGTAAAGCCTTAGAATTCCAATAAAGTTAAATATCGTTGAAATGAAAATGAAGATTAAAAAGAAATTTACAATCTTAAGTGTCTCTTTCATTTTTGGTTCCCTATGCAACTATTTTTTTCATTCCTTTTAAAACTGATCTAATGGTTAATTTTTGACATATCAATCATTCTTTAAAAATTACATTCTTGAAATGATAATCGACTTATTAAACCATCATACCAACTCTGAATATCACTAAAGTAATATCACATGAAAGATTCTTAATGCATTTTATATTCAAAAAATGTTAAGTAGCACAAATTATAAATAAGAAATATGACAAAATATGGTTTGAATATAACTAATTTTGGAACATATTCAGATATCGAAATATTAATGGATCTTTGCCGTGATGCTGAAAAAGTAGGATGGGATGGTATTTTCCTATGGGATCATATGATCTTTTCAACTCGCCTCAAAAATAACAATCAGAATAATATTCCATTCGTAGATCCATGGATTGCTTTAACGGCCATTTCAACTATAACTACAAGAGTAAAAATTGGAACATATATAACTCCTCTTCCCAGAAGAAGACCTTGGAAACTAGCAAGAGAAATTGTCTCATTAGATCATTTAAGTAAAGGACGATTAATATTAGGTATTGGACTTGGTTCTCCAGATTTTGAATACGAAGGCTTTGGAGAGGAAAAAAATATGATAGTTCGTGCAAGAAAATGTGATGAAGGACTCGAAATTATAAAGGGATTGTGTTCAGGAAAGCCGTTCAAGTTTAATGGGAATTATTATAATATTAAAGAAATGACTTTTAAACCCGAACCTTATAATGGAACGATCCCCATATGGATTGGTGGAAGATGGCCTAATAAGAAACCATTTGAACGAGCTTCTAAATATGATGGTGTTTGCCCAATAAGCGCGACAAGTAAAAATTTAAATCCAGGTGATATAGAAGAAATTAAAAATTATATAAAAAAAATGAGAAAAAATATTGAAAATTTTGATATTGTACTAGCAGGAGAAACACCTCAAGAAAAGAATATAGCAAAAAAGATTATAATTCCTTATATCGAATCAGGTATGACTTGGTGGCTTGAAACAATAAATGATTGGAGA
>CAZRIR010000004.1:14702-16194 GCA_964600195.1 uncultured archaeon
TCCTTATATCGAATCAGGTATGACTTGGTGGCTTGAAACAATAAATGATTGGAGAGGATCATTAGAAGAAATGAAAAAAATTATATTGTGTGGACCGCCAAAATATTGAAATGTAGAAAAGAAGTTTTCATAAATACATAATAGATTATTCATTTCTTCGTAGTGTGATTATATCTTGTACATCATCAAAACCATGCTTATCCCTGAATTTAGCCCAAGATCCAGGAATTACTTCTACATTAGTGATATTTAATCCTCTTGCAGTAACAATTCTAATATCTTCTGGTGAAACATCATGTTTATTTTTCAAATTAATCATGTAGCTCATTAATTCACCAAAAGTACCAAGATCACTGCCTATTTCATAAATTATCAATCCTTCATCTTCTTGGTTAACAATATTCCGTTCTTGTATTCTTGTGGGTGTTGGTCTCTCAAGATCGCTTTTTAATGCTCTTTCAATTATTTCTAGAACGATTTTATCACGTTCTTTATTCGATATTAGATCCTCTCGATTGGCTTTTTTGAAAGCCTTTTCTGCTTCAGCACTATTCTTGAGTTTTGTATAGACATTTCCTAAAAAAATTAAGGTAACTTCATCATCTGGATTTTTCATCAACGCTGTTTGGAGAAAATCAATAACATCATTATTTTTTTTTGATTTTTTACCTATTTATTGATGTGATTAGCTTGGTTTAGATTAAGATAGTGATAATTAAACGGATTATTTTAGAAATCAAAATTTTAAGATTAACCCTTCATATTTTAAATTGAATTTTCACCTTTATCTAATTCACCCACTTTTGTATTTATTATTGGTGTGATACTAAAATATCCAATGAGTAAAAGAATAAGGATTATGCAACATGTTAAAAACTCAAATGCTCCAAAAGGTAAAAATAATACAGAAAAAATCATTGTAAGGATCACACTAATTGAACTGATCCAAAATCCCCATAATAAATTTCTAAAAAGACCAATTGTCGAGAAGACTCGCATCAGAGTAAATCCCCAAAATATCGGAGCTAATATGAGAGGTTGAGTTTCTAATAATAGTTGTATTGTGGGATCATAAAATTTAAGGACAAAAGATAAATTTGGAATAACATTTAAAACGATTAGAAAAATCACAATTGAATCTACCACTTCAAGGATGGAATAAATCATCATTATGATAGAAGCACATAATAGCCATTTATTTTTTCTAATTTCTAAATTAATCATAATTTATTTAATTAATTGAAAATAATTATTTTAAAAATCTTGTATAATATGCAAAATTTAAGATAGATTTCATTATAAAAATGAAGATTATATAATATTTGTTAGTCTTGTTATAAAATTCAGATTATTCTTGCTTCCTCTTTCGGAATATGGACGAGCATTCTTTTAGGGTCTCCTTCAGTAAAGATTGTCTTTAATTCATTAATAACAGTACTGAAATTGGACATGTTTATGTTTCTTTCAGGCCTCTGCTCCTCCCTTTTAATCC
>CAZRIR010000004.1:16294-21792 GCA_964600195.1 uncultured archaeon
TTATTTTTTCCATAATTAATCATGAATTTGGAATTAAAAATTTCATTACCCCAATAATAATGAAGAATCATATGAATATAAATAATATAGAATTTTTTGTATAAAAACTAAACTTTCTTTATAATATTTTGGAGTGTATTTTAGAAATCGGTTAAAAATTTTAAAGATTTGTTTTAATTTGTTGTAAGTTTAATAATAAAGCCTTTCTTTTCCAGATATAATAACAGATATCGCAAATGGAAACGATAATTTTGTTAAATCCCTCCCAAATTCCGTAATTTGATATGAAACTCGAACAGGTTTTCCAGTATGAACAATTCTTTTTATCATGCCTTTTTCCTCTAAGAATTTCAAACGTAGTGTAAGTGTCCTAGTGTTAATTTTAGGTAAAGCTCTTCTTAAATCGTTAAAATATGGTTTTTCCAAGAAAAATATCACGTATAATATATCAACGGTCCATTTTCCCTGCAATATACTGGATACATTTTGAATAAATGTTTTATCCATTTTTATTATTTTTTCCTTTTGTTCAGGCTTTTTTAATTCCCTTTCTAATCCTAAATTAACCGCTTCAACTAATTTAGGTATCAAATCAATTACTTCTTTAAAATTGTCTAAATTAAAAATGGGATTAATATCTTTATTTCTCTTCTCCAATGATAATATCACCATACATTAAGTTTACAGAAGTATACCTACTATATTCAATTTCTCTTCCTGATTTAAATAAAATGATATACATGTATAAAATATACTAGGTTTACTTTTTATATTTATTGAAAGGAACCTATGTAACCATATTATAATGGTGTTTTTAAAATGGCAATAAATTTAAAATTAGAAGATGTAAAAGAAAAAGATAAAGGATTGCTATCTCCATGTGGAGTCCTATGCTTAGGATGTGATTACCATGTTGGAGAAGCATTAGATGCGGCACGAAAGCTTCAAATTATATGGGATGAATGGAACATGGTAGATGTTGGCCCTTTACTTGGTTTAAAATCAAAAGGAATAAAGATTACACTGAAAACATTAAAAACTTTTTTAAAAAACAATAAAAATGGAAAATGTCCTGGGTGCTACAAGGGAGCAAAAGCTTCTTCCATATGTGGAATCTCGAAATGTGTAAGGAACAAAGGGTATTGCACATGTGCAGAATGTGAAGATTATGTTCCCGATTCAGGGACTCCCTGCCCTCATGTTAACCAAGATCAGAATTTTATAACCGATAGGGGACAAATGATGAAGTTAATGTGTCATAGATATAGTCAGGATCTAAATAAGAATTTAAAAAGGTGCCGGGAAGTGGGTTATGAGCAATTCATTAAAGAAGCAAAGGAAAAAGTGTCTAAGGGATGGAGAACGTGGCAGGTTATAAATAAAGACATGGTCTTTACTGGTGCATTGAATAGGTAATATTCACAAATAATACCTTTTCATGATTATATTGAATAAACAAAACTTAACACATTTTAAAATAAAGGTAAGGATAATTTTAATAATTTAGACGATTAAAATTTAATTATAATTGATTCATCAGACTCAAGTAGAAACATTTAAATTGATACCTTGATTAATCTGTTAATTAAATATCCACTTGATTATAATACAAGGAATTAAAAAACGTGAAGGAGAAATAAAATGGTTTGTGTTGAAATAAGTGGACCAAAAAAGAAACGGAACCTTCAACATTGGGAAGATCGAGAAGATGATGAGTACCTGGATCTAAATTATGACGATTATGATGAACCTTACAATTACGAGGAACATGACGATTCAATGGATTACGATGATACCTACGATAGATATCTATGATAAATCATATTTGGTCTGAATTAAGTTGAGGATTAGTCATTAGGATTTATCATGGTTTTATATTATTTTAATTAGTTTAACTTAAGTTGATTAGATCAAATCTTCGTGAAAGGTGGAACATCAATCCTTTTTTAAGCACTATTTAGGTATTAATCTCTCATTCCTGCAATTTTATTCCATTAAATCGGGGTATATTTTTCTTTTAAATTATTCATTGTAGTTTTCACTATTTTTCAAAAGATTTCCAAAAATCTAAAAAGAGTTCCTTAAAAAAATTCCTTTCTAAGAAATGACCGTTTCATTTAAAAATAGTGATCTTTTTTATCTAATTAGGTGGTAAATATTTCAAAAATTGATCAGATTATTGAAGAATTAAACCAGTTTCCTGAAAACCTCTTGGATGAAATTTTTGATTATGTTTTATATCTAAAAGGAAAATTAATCAAGAAAAATATGGAAACTGCAATTTTGAGTGAATCAAGTTTAAAAAAGGATTGGGCTTGTCCAGAGGAAGATGAGGCATGGCAAAATTTGTAAAAGGAGACATTGTAGTTATTCCATTTCCTTTTTCTGATCTCTCTCAAGCGAAACGACGCCCTGCTCTTATTATTACCAATTTATTTGGTGATGATCTCATTTTATGCCAAATAACAAGTCAAAACATTTCTGACCAATATGCTATTTCTTTAAATAATAATGACTTTCAAAGTGGCTCGTTGAAAAGAAAAAGTAATATAAGACCAAATCGAATTTTTACAGCAGATACTCATATCATCCTATATAAAGTTGGACAGGTCAAAAAAGATAAATTAGATCAAGTAATTAAAAAAATTATTGAAATCATTCAATCTTGATGGATATTTTGAATTATTTTAAATATAAGGTGGATTTCACGATTCTTTGTAATTTATCATTTTCACATTCCATTAATTTCTAATAGTGCATTTAAAAATGACTTTTATATTGGATAAATCTAAAATCAGAAAATTAAAAAAAATACAATTTAATTATCAATAATTTTAAGTTAGGACTTCATTTTTTTTTCCCTTCTTTTATTAATTCCCATTCGGACTAAGAATAAAGCTATAATTACTGGAACTGAACCGAGTAATACATAAGATAACCATCTTAAAAATTCTTTAAAAAGAAGATCATAATGAGTTACACACGTATTATTTTCGATTGTATTATTGAAACTATAAAATAAATCGATACAAGTATTCACGTCATGTAAATAATTACCAGTTATGTTGTTATATGATGCTTTATTTAGTTGCATCCCATAACCAGTGCTATATATTGAATTTCTAAAAATTAAAGTGTAATTACTATCATAAATGAAAATGCCACAATAACCGATCCATATCGTATTTTTTATAATGCTATTATTATTACTGCCAATCATTATTCTTATTCCGTCGGACATTATCATATCATTCATGGTATTTTCTTTAATTTTATTTAGGAAACTTTGATATATTTCTATACTATATATAATGTTGTAATTCAATTCATTTCCAGTGATATTGTTAAAATTGCTACTATCTAAACGGATACCCCCTTCGTTAAAAGATATTACATTACATTCAATACTACTATAATTGCAACTACTCAGGTATATTCCTTGGTTATTATTATTATTTATTTTATTTTCCGTTATATTACTATAAGTGCTACTCAAGATTATAATTCCCTCAAGGGTGTTGCTATAAATCGTGTTATTCGAGATATAATTATCATATCCATGATCAAATGTAATTCCATGTTCACCATTATTACTTATAGTATTATCAGAGATGATGGTATCATGTACATAGGACATGTCTATTCCTTCATTTCCATTATGATTAATGGTATTCTCTACAATTGTATTATTATAACTACTATCTAAAGAAAGCCCCGTATGATTATTATAGCTAAAATCATTGTATATAAAACTGTAATTATATCCAATAGAAGAACTACATCCATAAAGATTATAATTAACGATATTTGAAGATACATTTGAATATGTACAGCCTTGTCCTAAATACAAACCTGTTTGTTCATTGTACTTAACAGTATTATCATAAATTGTATTATTTTCACAATTATCATGTATGTAAATACCATAACCATCATTATTTTTCACACTGTTATTGAAAAGGTAATTATTGTCCGATTTTTCCAGGTTTATTCCATCTTCATTATTGTGAGTAATGGTATTATTTACAATTGTTATATTGTTACTTGTATATGAATAGATTCCATGTAAATGATTTTCATATATTGCATTATTAATTAATTGTCCATTTCTAACGTTATATAATCTAATACCAGCATTATCGTATCCAATAGTATGAGTTGTATCTATGGATGCATTTAAGAGAGTACAATTCTTAATAATGAAGTTAACATTAGAATCTCGAATCTCGATACAACTACTTAAATTTAATCCATTAATTGTTAGATTTTCTAGATAATAAATCCCATCTTTCTCAGTACACCAAGGTCTACTTGCCGCTTCAGTCCAGGTAATATAACCTGCAGGTCCTCCATTATTATCAATTTTAATTGGAATCATGGTATTGTTGAAATATGATGATTTAATGATTCTATTATCATCATAAAATGAAATTTCTTTATAGTTATATGAACTAAAGATGAATAATTCAGAAAAACTAAGAGATATGAATAAAATTGATATGAATAAAATCGAAAATTTTAATTTTTGATGCCCCATAATTTTCCATTTTTGTTGGTATTTTTTGATTTTTATTTAGTTTTTAGAAAACTATTGTATCTACTATAGTTGCTAATATATTTAAAAATAACCATAAATTTTGAATAAGGAGTTTAACTCCCATTAGCAAAATAATATACTTTAATAGAATATTTAAGGTCTACATAATCAAAATATATTGAATTAGTATTATTGATTTAATTAGCTATATAAAATTGATCTATTAAATTCAGATAATTTTGAAATATTTTTTTTCCAATTTTTTCATAAGTGTTATATATTAAGTTAAAATCCTTAATAATCGAAGTTTTGTCCTTATCACGCAATTCGGGTGCTAAAATTATCCAATCATTAAACATCTCCCGAGTTATTTCAAAATGAAATTGAAATCCATAATTAAGGACACCTATTTTAACTATTTGATTTCTACAATTCCTTCCAGTTCCTAAGAGTTTCATAGTTTTATCAATTCTTACTGTTTCACCATGTAGTTGGAACACAATAAATTGTTTTTCAATTTCATGAAATAAAGGATCATTTATTCCTTCTTCCGTTAATGAAATGCAATACCATTCATTTTCATGTTTAAATCCTATTTCTTCTACTGGATTTTTATACACTTCTCCTCCACTTGCCTTTACCATCAACTGGAGTCCCAAACATATCCCAAATATAGGAATTCCTTTTTTATAAGCGAGTTTGATATATTCTAATTCTTTAATTATTTTTTCAGTATCATCATTCGCACTATCAGGGCCTCCCATAACAATAATTAATGAATAATTATCAATTTCAGGGAGATTAATATTATTAGAAAGATCTATTATCTCATAAAGAATATTGTTTTCTTCTAAAACATCTAAAATTAACCCTGGGTTTTCATGTGAAATATTTTTTATTATAAGAACAGCAGGAATCATTCTAATTTTAGGAATTATTAAAAATAATTAAGATTCACTAT
>CAZRIR010000005.1:0-1327 GCA_964600195.1 uncultured archaeon
AAAAATACCACCTGTTCTTCCATGATTATGGGAACATATTTCCGTACTATTGAAAGCATTGTTGCGTAGGGGGAGTGAGTGTGTATAACACATTTTACCTTGGGACGAGCCTTATAGATTGCAATATGCAATTTAGTTTCTGTCGATGGTAATTTACCTTTACCGATTAATTTACCCTCAAAATCAATATGAGTAATCTGATCAACCGTTAAGGAGTCATATTGATTAGCTGTAGGAGTAATGAATAATTCCTCTTTTCTGCCATTTCTAACGCTTACGTTTCCCTCGTTGTTGTCATTTAAGCCCTTTTCAAAAATTTTTTTAGCTCCATCAACAACTTCATTTCGTAATTTTAATTCTTTATCAATTGCCATAAGATAATGAATGTATGAAATATTTTAAAAATCTCCATAGTCATTTTTTTTAAAATTAAAGTGATATTTTATTTCTACATTACAGATAAAATAATAATATTCATTAGTTTTTTATTTTGAACCAAATAATCTTACATTGTGATTTAGATTGTTTTTTTGCTGCAGTTGAAGCAAGAGACAATCCAAAATATAAAGGATTTCCAATAATTATAGGGGCTGATCCAAAAAGAGGAAATGGAAGGGGTGTTGTTAGCACGTGCTCATATGAAGCAAGAAGTTTTGGAGTACATTCAGCAATGCCTATTTCACAGGCATATCGACTATGTCCTCAAGGTATCTTTTTAAGACCTAAGTACTTTAAATACAGAAGTGCATCGAACCAAGTAATGACCATTTTAAAAGAATATTCCGAAAAATTTCAACAATTTGGCATAGATGAGGCTTATTTAGATATTTCAGAGACATGCAAGGATTTTACTGACGGGAAATTTATAGCAGACAACATTAGAGAGAGAATTAGAAAAGAGATAAGATTAACCATATCGATAGGAGTTGCACCAACAATATCTCTTGCAAAAATTGCTTCGGATCATAAAAAACCAGATGCGACGACTGTAGTTTTACCCTCCCAAGTCTGTGATTTATTCAAAAATGAAGATATCACAAGAATTCCAGGTATAGGGAAAAAAACAAAATTCTCTTACTATAGAAAAGGGATAAAGACAATTGGGGATATATATGCAATTTCATTAGAGAAAATGGAACTATTGTTCGGAAAGAATGGAAAATGGGCATGGAATGTCGTGCATGGTAATGATCTTAGGGAAATAAATAGATTTAATGAAAAAAGAAAATCTATCAGCAAGGAAAGAACTTTTCATAAGGATACTAAGAATATTACATTAGTTCTTCAAGAAATTGAAAATCTCAATGAAAAAATACATAAAAAATTA
>CAZRIR010000005.1:1427-3437 GCA_964600195.1 uncultured archaeon
GGTATTTCTAATTTTGAAATTAGGAATAAAAAGTATACTATTGTTGAAAAAAATAATTTTCTTTTTATAGGAAATACTGAACCAAAAATAAAAAATAAAAAAATAATTGATGAACTAGAAGAGATTTCGAATAAATTTTTTGAAGTTTACCCTATAGACGTATTGAAGAAATGGAATGGTGATCTATCAATATTTGAAGATTTTGAAGAATACATCCAAGATTCAATGAAAAACAAACTAAAAAATTTTATAGACATGATATAAAACTTCACTAATATAAAGAGAAAATATTTTAATTTTATAAATAATAAACTGAAGTTATTAAAATCTATAATGTTTGTCTTAAAATATATACAAAAATTAAATTGATGAAAATCATAAGAAAAATGAATGCAATAGGAATAGTATTTTTATATGATCGGAAATTAGGATCTCCAGAAGAAATGGCCGGAAACTTTAAGGATAATTTCTCCCAAGTAACAGAGAATCTAGTATCAGAAGGTTTATTGGACTTACCTGAGCTTAAAAAAATTATTGATTCTCAAAAGATATATTGGGCGGGAGTGCGAGAAAATTTTGCCGAAGTTTTGGGTGATTCTGATACCATTGGCAAGATAAGTTGGATAACTTTTAAAAATCATACCAATATTGAAGCAGGGGATGATATAAAAAGTTTAATTTATGATGAGGAACTTGCACCATGGGGGCACGCTCTCATTACAAGTGTATTGTATGAATAAATTCTTAATTTTCAACCAATATTTTGTTTATATCTCTTTTAAAACTGGAATTAATTGGATTTTTATTAAATTCTTTCAAAAAAAAGAATAACTTGTAAATTTCAATTTTTTTGAGAAAGTCTTCATCAATTGGTTTTTTATAATACTTTTCATAACCACTAAAGAACGCATGTTTTAATTCGGAAATTCTAAACATTCTCAGGGACATGTAGTCGAATGATGCAAAATCCATCGCTCTCACCCCCACTCTCCAGTTTTCAAAATTTAAGACACCATTGATTTGAATCTTGGTTGGTTCATCCTTGATAATGAGATTTTGCCCCTGAAAATTATTGTGTACTGCAACTGGTTCAATTTCGTCATCTATTAAACTTTGATTATCTTTAATGTAATCCTTGACATCCTTGATTATATTAATTTTATTTTTTTTTGCTTCTGTTAAAATGTGTTCAAGTTCAGCATTAATTATCTCATACCAAGATTTTCCATTGGATTTTGTTCCAATATTACAAACATCTTCAACAAAGTGATCAAATCTAATATCATGAATTTTTGCCAATAGTTTTCCAATATTTTTAAAAAATTGAGTTAATTTGGGAATTTCTAGATCCAAATTTTCTATTTGTATTCTATTCTTATAGTAGAAAAACGGTTTTCCCGGTATATATTCTTGAATTGTATAATTACATGGAAAAAGTGTTTTAGATTCATCAAAATAAATAAGATTAGGAACAGGAACAATAGGTTGTTTATTTAAATCAAATATATAATTCCCTTTTACCCTTGAGATAATATTTTTTATGTGAGTTCTTAGTTCTGCAGAATCTTTATTTAAGGTACCATCAAGAAAAGGATAGATAATTTTCTCCTTACAGACATTAAATTCACTAAGGGGGAATGAATCATAATAACGAATTACTAAATCTTGATTAAATTTCATGCGATATATTGTAGTATTTTTATGAATTCTCCCATAGGGACCTTTAATTCGCTTTAAAACCCCTAAATCATCAATATCATTCAAATTCGAAAATTTGTCCTTCAATTCTGTAAAATTAAATAGTTCTTTACCAATCGGGTAAAGTTTATCTATGTAATTTAGATTTAGTAAATAATGTAAACTAACATCAATCCTGTATTTCGTGAATTTTTCAACTGTTCTCTGAAATTCTGAAGAAAAATTCATAATGTCATTCAAATTAAAATCAAAACTGTCCCTATAGAGAGAAAAAAAAGAATATTTAAGACCTCTTTGTTGTTTACCTTCTTT
>CAZRIR010000005.1:3537-21484 GCA_964600195.1 uncultured archaeon
ATAACATTTTCATATTTTTTTACATTGCTGATAATTGTTGGAGAGATGTTATTACCTGAAAATAAAGTTGGATTGTTATATAACATGATCCTGTTATTTACATTAATAGAATCAAGGATATTTACAAAAAAAGAGTTTAAATCATCTTCAGATAAGGATTCAACTGAAGGTGATGGAAGTAAAAAGATTAAGTCCTTGTATTTCTTTCCCAACATCTCAATTTCATCCATTATATTTTCAGAATCATCTTGAAAAATACCCGTAAGAATAGGAATTTTTTGTTTTAAATTGTCGTAAATATAACTTATCAATTTCAATTTTTCATTAGATTTATCTGAAAAGCACCTACCTTCACCTGTTGTCCCAAATAATAAAATTGAATCAGCCCCATTTAGAAGAACGTGCTTCAACAAGAGTGAAGTTAATTCCAAGTTTATGTGATAATCATGATCAAAAAAAGTAAGAGCGGGACATATGATACCATTAATGTAATTGATTTTTGACAGCGGATATCTTCACCTTATATTTAAAATTAGTTTTTAATGATGTTGGAAGCATTAGATATTATATGGATGAATTTGATCAATGAGAACAAAAAATTGTTTTTTTCCATTAAAAATACCACATTATAATGCTAGTTATAACAAAGGCAAATATTATATTTAAATTAAATTAATAATTTAAATAAATTTCTAATATAAGAAAGAGGGGTCAAGATTTTCTACAAAAAGAGGAGAGTAATCAATACATTAATTAACACTCGAGAAGCGAGCTTTGAGACTATAATTGCTTTAGAATGCCGAATTTAAAAAAAGAAATAATATTTAAGAATTATGTTTGAATTATAAATATATTTTAATTCAAATAAATATAAAAAAAAGAATTTGTGAAATTTTATGGCTAAAAATGCAAATTTAAAATTTATAGCAATATTAGGTGGAATTGTAGGCCTTATTGCAATCCTCATTGGATTATTTCCTTCAGATGCTAGCTGGTGGACCATTAGAACACAAAATTTAGACCTTGCTTATTATCTTAATCCTTTCGGTTTTTTTACAAACCAAGATAATCAGACTTCCCCTTCAATTGATTCCCTAATTTTATTATCAGGGTTGATCTTTCTGGCAGGATCAGTTTTGATGATATATGGTGGTTATAAAGAATCAAAAGGAATTGCTCTTCTTTCTGGAATATTAATGATCATTGCTTTAGTTCTTTTTTGTATAGTTTTGAATACAAAAACGAATTGGGGAGATGTTGATTCAAATTTATCGTTTTTAGATGATCAAACTAATTTACTTTTTGGCAGTATATCAATAGTAGTATTTATAATTTTAGAGACCGTTAATTGGAGCTTAGGAATTGGATTTTATGTCGCAGCTGTAGGTGCAGGTATTGGAATAATTGGAGCAGTAGTCATGAAATAGATATAATAATCCATAATCTTTTTTTTCTTTTCCTTTTCCCATTCTTTTAATGAGAACAAATTTGATTAGGAAAGAAATTTTCTGGTAATTTCACCCTTCGGTTCTTTTTCTTCAAATAATATCGCTTGAAAAGAATATATTTTTGTACTCAAATCCTTCCAAGCATCTCTTGGTAGCCAGGCTTTTTCACAAGTATGTTCCAAAAAAGTTTCAATATCCCAATTACGACCATGATCGATGGGAACTTGAGGAAGTAATAATCCCCGCCTCAATCCTTTTTCAGCTATCAAGCCATCTCGACCTATCACTACTTTATCCAAATATTCACTTGGATCTGATATTTTAATCAGTTTAGGGGGTGTAAGAATCGATAATTCGATTGTTATATTGTTCATTTCCTCAAGAGTTACTGATGGAAATCTTGGATCTTCTAATGCTGAACTAATTGAAACTCTATGTATCACTTCAAAAAGGGGAAATGTTGGCTCGATATAACCAATACAACCTCTCAATTGAGAAAGATCGTTTTTAATTTTATTTAGTGTAACAAAAGCACCATATTTCTTTCCGAATTTCTGTTTTATACTATCAGGTATGATTAATTTTCGATTGTTTTTTAAAAAACATTCAATATTTTCACGAGCAAATTTAATTAGTGCAATACCATCCTCTAAACTAAATTCTTCATTATCAGACGTAATATTTCACACTCAATTTTTCGATTTTATACTACATTATATTATAATTTAATATCAACTATTCTCTTATAATTATTTTTCCTTCGGGTATAACCTCATTTAATCTGATTAATTTTCCATTAACTATCGTTTTCCATATTTGGACGTTTGATCTTAAACCATCAAAAGGAGAAAATTTAGCTTTTGAGATAAAATTATTAGAATCAACTTGATAAGATGAAATCTCATCTATAATAACCAAATCCGCATCAAAACCTTCTTTAATGAATCCCTTATTTTTTAAACCAAAAATTTTTGCTGGATTTTCAGAGGAAACTTCAACATAATTTTTTAGAGTCATTTTCTTATTTAACACATATTTTAAAAATAGTCGAGCATATGTTTCAAAACCAGGAAGTCCTGAAGGGGCTAAAGAATAAATTTGATTTTTTTCTTCCAAGGTATGAGGGGCATGATCTGTCCCTATTAAACAAATATTCCCTTTAATTAGTTCGTTAAATAAATATGATGAATGAGTGGAATTTCTTAATGGAGGTAGCACCTTTCCAAAATTATAATTATTTAATTGAATATCATTTGATAAAAGCAAGTGGTGAGGAGTAATTTCAAAAGTTATTCTATAATTATTATGGTTTTTTATCACACCGTCTTTCAAATAATCATAGCTTTTTTTATGACTAATATGGCAAAAATGTATTATTGGGGGATTATTTGTAAATTTTTTGTCTCTTATATAATTTTCATAATTTTGAATAATAAATTTGACATATTTGAGTTCATTTTTTCCAGGATATAATTTATCATGCAACTTAAGTAAATTTTTTTTATATTTATATTTCTCAAAAATGAGCTCTTTATCTTGTTCTGATAACGGCCAATCAGGATGGATAAATATCGGAACTTGGTATCTTGAAGATATTGCTAGTAATTTTTGTATATTATCTCTATCTGTCCAATCAATTCCATTCAATGAATTTAGAGGATATATCTTAAATCCAATAACGCCCAATTTTATAATTTTCTTAACTTCTTCCTCGTCAATCCTTTCAGGGACTCCTGAAATAAAGCCCACATTGATGTAAATATTATTTTTAGCTTTATCCATCCAATTTTTTATTTGTTTAGCAGTAATAGCGGGTGGTTTTGTATTAGGCATATTAAAAACGGTAGTTATTCCGGACATTCCCGCTGCTTTGGTGCCTGACTCAAATGTCTCTTTTTCGCTTTGGCCCATATCTCTTAAGTGAGAATGGATATCAATAATTCCTGGAATAATTATTTTATTTTCACAATCAATCTTTTCATCATCCATATTTTCGGCCATAACTATTTTTAAATCTTCCTCGGTTGGATTATACTTTATAGTTTTAATCTTGACTTCATTGATTATCACAAAACCGCTGCATAATTCTCCATTATTATAAATCCTGGCATTATATAGGATCATTGCTGACTACTCATTTGATCAATTTGAAAATTTATATAAAGAATCTTATCCGACATCATTTTAATCTTATTAAGGTTTGCTATTGTTATATACTCAAGCATTGATGGATGGGAATGAACTATTTTTCTTAAAAAATTAATAATAATGGTTTTACTTGATGGAATGATAAAAAGTTGTTCATTGAGATTTTTTAAGCGTTTAAAACGAATGATTTTTGGAACATCAAAATAATGATATAAAAAATTCACGTCAAACGAAGAAAATGATCTTGAAATAATACAAATATTTTTGAATTTTTTTAAAAGGGAAAGAAGAGAAGTAATATTATTCAACTTCTTCACGAATATTCCTGGGGTAGATTGTATCCAGCTATCATTTTTACTAATATTTCTATCATTTAGCTTATTTAATGCTTTTTTTAATAATAATGCTTGACTGCGTTCATCAGGACCTAAATATCTTAATTTTTGACCATTAAGTATTATTAATACGTTTTTCTTCTGAAAATAAAGGTATAAATTATTGTCTTTTTTAATTCCATAAGAAATGCAAAATGTTGTTCTTATACAAGAACAAATGGAATATATTTCAGGGGGAGTATCTCCCTTATCAATTGTTTTTTTACCAAAGTCTATAATATCTTCAATAAACAATAAAAAATCAGGCAATTTTAACCATTTTTTAGTTTAAAATTTAAAATCTTTACCAAATTTTTTCATTAGCTGTCCCATTCCTCCAGGTAACCCCGGCATTCCCCCCTTTCCTTTTTTTGCCATTTGCATCATATTTTTCATCATTCTTTTCATTTGTTTGTATTGATCTAGCATTCGATTTATCTCAGCGTATTCAACTCCTGCTCCACGATGGATCCTTCTTTTTCTTTCTTTCTTTATAATAGTAGGATTTTCTTTTTCTTCTTGGGTTAATGAATTCAAAATTACTTCCCATTTTTGAAGATTTTTTTCAGCGTCCTCTTTTAATGCATCAGGAATGTTTCCACCTCCAGCCATTGCTAGTATTTGCTTAAATTTTCCTACTTTCTTTATATTTTTCAACAGGTTGCACAGGTCATCTAAGGTGAATTTACCATGCATTAATTTCTTTTGAAACTCGGAATCAGCCATTACTTCTGCATCTTGAACTTTTTGAACCAAGGCTTCAAGATTTGGTATGCCTAATAACGATCCTACAAAATTAGTTGGTTCAAATTCCTCAAGATCATCTATATTTTCTCCAATTCCTATAAATCGTATTGATGAACTAGTAGCTGCACAAGCTGAAAGGGCCCCACCTCCTTTTGCAGTTCCATCGAGTTTTGTCACAATAATTGAACCAATAGTGGTGGCTTTCGCAAATTCTTTTGCTTGCGTATAAGCTTGTTGACCTAGGGTTCCGTCAATGACTAAAATGGTTTCGTTAGGTTTTAACACGCTTTCAATTTTTACCATCTCATCAATTAATTCTTTTTCTTCTTTATGTCTTCCAGCAGTATCTACGATGATAATTTCGTTTCCATCATTAATAGCTTTTTTAGTTTCCTTAACGGCTATCTTTATGGCATTTTTTTCGTTGGGATTTCCATATGCTTCCACTCCAACTTCCTTTGATAATTGAACTAGCTGTTCATATGCTCCCGGTCGCCAGGTATCTGTTGTAACCGTAGCAACTTTAAATCCTTTATTTTTATAATGCCGAGCAAGTTTTCCAACGGTAGTAGTTTTCCCCGATCCTTGAATGCCTACTAAAAGGATGACATTTTTTTTCCCAGATCTAATTCTTATTGGAGCTTTTTTTCCACCTAATGTTTTTATGAGCTCATCATGAACTAATTTAATAACAAAATTTTTACGTTTCGTACTAACAGAAATTTTTGTATTCATTGCTGTTTTCTGGATTGCTTCAGTCATGGCAAACACGAGTTCCACCTGGACATCCGCAGTAAGTAATGCACGTTGGAGATCTTGAATTAATGCTTTAATTGCTTCCTTATCAACTTTAGGTAATCGTCTAATTTTACGTATGGCATTATCCAAACTCCTACCTAAATTCTCTAAAACCATTATTTTTTCTAAATTAGTTAGTGTCTAATGTTATTTAGCATTTATCAAAAAATAATATTTTTCTTTAATAAAAACAATATAATATTAACTATACGTAAAGTCAAAATTAAATGTAATTGAAAGTGAAATAAACAAAAAAGGTGCTTATCTAAAAATGTCAATCCGTAGGACCGAAATTCAAAAACTTAAAACCGGTCAATATATCATGGTCGATGAGGAACCTTGCACTATTAAATCCACTGAAAGGTCAAAAAGCGGAAAGCATGGTCATGCTAAAGTCAGAGTAGTATGTGTTGGGGTATTTGATAATAATAAAAGATCTCTCACCATCCCTTCAGGGCACATGGTAGAGATTCCAGAAATCATAAAATCTACTGCTCAAATAAATTTTATAGAAGATTCTTCCATTAATGTAATGAATTTAGATAATTATGAATCAACTGACGTGATATGGCCAGAAGATGAAGATTTAGTTAATAAACTCAAGGAGTTACAGGCTAATCCATCTAAATTATCCGCAGCTCAGGTAGAAATATGGAATATTGCTGGCAAAACATTAATAAATCGAGTAATTTATAACTAATTACTTTCTATTTTTTTACTAGTATATCAAATATTACACTGGATTTTGGATCAACTAAAAAAATTTGATTTTTATGGAAGAAAGGTCAATAGCATTAGCATGCAGGATGGATTCGGATCGTGCTTTTGATTTAACGAGGAAAATATTCGATTTTTTAGTTAAAAAGAAAAATGAAACAGTTTATTTAGAGACACGCATTGCTCCTAAAATATTACCGACAAATGGAAGAGATCTTGGAGAAATGACTGCTGAGAACACGAAATTTATTTTATCTATCGGGGGTGATGGAACTCTTCTAAGAGTTGCAGGTAGTTTATCTCAACAAGATCCACCTCCCATTTTAGGTGTTAATATTGGATCAATTGGATTTTTAGACGAATCAAATGAGGGAGCGATTTTTAGAGATATTAATAGAGCATTAAATGAAGATTATACTATTGAATCAGTTTCAAAAATCTCCTCATATATAATCAGAGCAAAATCCGAAGAGAAAAAGTTGGGTGAGGCTATTAACGAAGTGTTGATCGTTTCTTCTAAAAATTCTAAAGTTTTACAAGTGTCTATAAAAATTAATGGTATATTTTTAAATAGAAGCTATTTAGATGGCATAATAATTTCTACTTCAACAGGTTCAACTGCTTACAATCTAAGTGCGGGTGGAGCAATTGTTCATCCATCGATGAATGCCATACAACTCGTAGCGTTAAACCCTTATGCACGATCTGGACTTAAACCTATAATTTTATCGTCTAATAGTGAAATTGAAGTTCAATTAATAAGACCGCGGCTTAACGGAAGGATCTTAATTGATGGAAGAAAAATAATAAAAGCCATTCAACCAGGTGCTAGAATTATAATACGAAAATCTAATTCAATAGTAAAATTTATTCGATTTGATGATAGGTATTATTCACGTCTAAGAAAGAAGATAATAGGCATGGTAAGAATACCCCGAGATGATAGTCCCGAAGAGTATTGAAATGAATAAAAAATCGAAATATTGTATTTTTGATACGAATATATTTTTATTGGATTTCCAGATCAATTTGATTGAATCTATTATTTATACAACTCCTAGTGTTATTGAAGAAATTAAAGTTGAAAAATATCTTAAAAAAAATAGAATGATTATTTCTCGAATAGAAGCGGCTATTGAAACTGGAAAGCTAAATATAAGAACTCCTTCCAATATATATTTAGAAAAAGTAAAATTGGGTTCTATTGATACAGGTGACTTAAAAGCACTTTCAATGGCGGATTTTGAATTGATAGCGTTAGCTTTAGAATTAAACAGTGAATTTCAACAAGAGATCGTTTTATATACAAATGATTATTCAATGGAAAATCTATGCACGCAATTAAACATACCATTTTCTCCTTTTGTGAAAACAGGGATAAATTCAAGAATCATTTGGGAGGTATATTGTCCCTTTTGTAATCAAATATTTGAATCAAAGGATTTAAATACAAAATGTGATAGGTGTGGTCAAAAATTAAAACGAAGAAAGAAAAATCCAATAAAAATTTAAACTTAAAAGTTCAATAATAAAATGGTAAACAACTATTAATTATACAACTTTCTAAAAAAATGGGCGTAAAAATAAATGAATTGGTAAAGGATATAAAAAAATCAATAACTTTTGAAAACTTAAATAATAAAAAAATAGCTATCGATGCGTTTAATACCCTTTATCAATTTTTAGCCATAATTCGCCAAAGAGATGGTACCCCTTTAAAAGATTATAGTGGAAATGTAACATCACATCTTTCTGGTGTTTTTTATAGAACAATTAACTTTTTAGAGCACAACATTAAACCAGTTTACGTATTTGATGGGAGTCCTTCTGAATTAAAACTTGAAACAATTAAAGCACGGAAGGAAGTAAAAGAAGGGGCAAAAGAAAAAATGATTAAAGCTCAAGAAGCAGAAGATTTCGTTGAGGCCAAGAAATTTGCTCAACAAACTTCCAAACTAACATCTGAAATGTTGGATGAAAGCAAAAAATTAATCACATTTATGGGAATTCCTATTATACAAGCTAATTCTGAGGGAGAAGCTCAATCAGCATATTTGGTTGAGAAAGGAGATGCCTGGGGGATAGCTTCTCAAGATTATGATACTTTATTATTTGGAGGAAGTAGATTAATAAGAAATTTTGCAGTAAGTAGGAGCAAAAAAGTAAAGGATACAAAAATAACACTGGATATTGAATATATTTCATTACAAAAATTATTAAATACCTTAGAAATAACTCGTGAACAATTAATAGAAATGGGAATTCTTATTGGTGTTGATTTCTTTCCAGGTATTAAAGGAATTGGTCAACATACGGCATTGGGACTCATCAAAGAACATGGTTCTATTGAAAAAATGAGAGATAAAAATATTTCTATTGGTAAAAAGAAAATAGACATTGATTTAGCACTTGTTGACAAGGTAAAAAAGATTTTTTTACAGCCAGATGTTAATAAAGATTATCCTCAATTAAAATGGGGCAAAATCATATATGATAAAGTCGAAGAGCTATTAATTGAAACCCATAACTTTTCAAAACAAAGAGTTGAGAGTGCTTTAGAACGTTTAAAAAAAATTGATTCATCTAAAGTCCAAGTTTCCTTGGATAATTTTATGAAAAAATAGGATTTTTTAAATTATGGATAATAATAAAAAAGGCAAAAATTTTTACAATCCGAATTACATTTTTAAATAAAATAACTACTTTATTGAGATTGAAAAATAATGTCAACTAATAATGCAGGACCCGAAGATAGGAAAAAAAAGAATGGTAAAACAATTTCATTAAGAGTACAAAAGGCAAAGGAAAGAGATATTGGAAAAAATATTATAAGGATTGATCCAAAAACCATGGAGGAGCTTGGAATCAAAACTGGGGATGTCATTGCTATAAAAGGCAAAAAAGAAAGTGCGGGAATTGCTTGGCCAAGCTATCCTCAAGATCAGGGTTTAGGAATCGTGCGATTTGACAGTAGACTTCGAAAGAATACAGGAACTAGCATAGATGATACCATTGAAATTGAAAAGATTAATGCTTCGACTGCTCAAAATGTCGTTTTGTCTCCAGTCTCCATGAAATTCAAGCCAAATCCAAAATTTGAAACATTTGTTAGGAGAAAATTGATTAATCTCCCAGTAACCTTAGATGATATTATTTATATTTCAATAGGAATAAGTAGAGAAATATCTTTTAAAATAAGAAGTTTAAGACCACAGGGGATTTGTCAAATTAAACAGGAAACGGTCATTCATATCAGTGAGACGATTAGTCCTGATGAAGAAACCAGAGCTGACTATGTCACTTATGAAGATGTTGGAGGTTTGGATCGAGAAATTCAAAAGGTAAGGGAAATGGTGGAACTTCCTTTAAGACATCCTTCATTGTTTAAACGTTTAGGAATAGACCCTCCTAAAGGAGTATTATTGAGAGGACCTCCAGGATGTGGAAAAACATTATTAGCAAGGGCTGTAGCAAATGAAAGTGAGGCACATTTTATATCTATCAACGGTCCTGAAATCATGAGTAAATTTTATGGAGAATCAGAAAAAAAATTAAGAAAAATTTTTGTCGAAGCAGAAGAAAAAAGCCCTTCGATCATTTTTATTGATGAAATTGATGCAATTGCTCCTAAAAGAGAAACTGTAACAGGAGAAGTTGAGCGTAGAGTGGTTGCCCAATTATTAGCCTTGATGGACGGATTACATAGTAGGGGGAGGGTCATAGTCATAGGTGCTACAAATAGACCAAATAGCTTAGATGAAGCTCTAAGACGTCCTGGAAGATTTGATCGTGAAATTGAAATTAAAGTACCGAATGAAAAGGGTCGTCGTGAAGTATTTCAAATACATACTCGAAACATGCCACTAGATAAGAATTTTTCTATGAAGGAGTATGCTCAAATTACCCATGGCTTTGTAGGAGCAGATATATCCGCGGTATGCCGTGAAGCTGCAATGTCGGCTCTTAGAAGATATCTCCCTAAAATAGATTTAGAATCGGAAGTAATAGGTGACGATTTATTGGAACAGATGGTTGTTCTGAAAGATGATTTTGATGAGGCTTTAAAAGAAGTATTACCTTCTGGAATAAGAGAGGTATTTGTCGAAGTTCCAAATGTGCCTTGGGAGGAAGTTGGTGGTTTAGAAATTTTAAAACAAAACTTAATTGAAGCAGTAGATTGGCCTTTATCACACCCTAAGATTTTTAAACGAATGGGAATTTCACCACCAAAAGGTATTCTTTTATATGGACCACCAGGTTGCGGAAAGACCTTATTGGCAAGGGCTGTCGCAACGGAAACAAAAGCAAATTTTATCTCAATCAAGGGTCCGGAACTTTTATCAAAATGGGTCGGTGAAAGTGAAAAAGCTGTGAGGGAAGTATTTCGAAAGGCAAAAATGGCTTCTCCGTGTATCGTTTTTTTTGATGAATTTGATTCAATTGCCCCAAGCAGAGGACGTGTTACTTCTGATTCAGGTGTAACAGAAAAAGTCTTGTCACAATTATTAACCGAATTAGATGGATTGGAAAGTAAAAAAGATATAGTAGTGATTGCAGCAACTAATCGTCCGGACATATTAGATCCAGCATTAATACGACCAGGAAGAATCGATCGAATTTTAATGGTTCCTGCTCCGGACCAAAAGAGTAGGTTCGAGATTTTAAAAATATTTACAAAAGACATGCCATTATCAAATAACTTAAAAATTGAAGAATTGGAAAAATTTTTGGAAGAAGGTTTTTCTGGTGCAGATATAGAGACTTGGTGCAGGGAAGCTGCAATGATTGCCTTAAGGGAAAATATGCGTGCGAGAAAAATATCAATAGAGCATTTTAAAGAAGCAAGAGAAGAAATTCATCCAACTATTACTCCAGAAATAATCAAATGGTATGAATCTTTTGCTGAGAAATTAAAAAGAAAAAAGATTGACGCAGATGAAAAAGAAGATAGATTATTCGTATGAAAGCACAAATTTATTATTATTTCTGTATTATTTACAATAAAATTCTAATTCTATTTTTTCACGATAATAAAATTATAAAGGTGATAGCTTATCGAATCCCATCGATGGAACCAAAAACCAGTAGTAAACTCGATCATAGATATATTGATAAAAAATAAGGGAGAAATTATTGACAAGCGCTTGGAAGAATTGATTAAAAAAGAATTTCCATACATCAATTCCTTAGTGCTTGAAGAAATGCTCTTGAAACTTGAATGCAGGAATATCATCAGCGTGTTTCGAGTAAGTAAAAATAAAAAAATGGTAGTATATAATAAAGATAATCAGGAAATAAGGGAAGAAATAAGTTCTGACTTGTTTTAGAAATATTATATTTTTTTCCAATTCATACATGATTCTTCCAAGTTAGTAACTTCATCATTAGATTTATACTTTCTTTTCCGAACATCAATGAAAATAGGGTAATTAACAGCATTCCCCATCAATAATGTCTCCCCTACACCCAAACTAGATATCATGTCAACATAATCTTTAGTTATTGCTTCAGAACTTTCCATAAGATGTTTTAAATCATAAGGATTTTTTATATTAAGAATCAGTTTTGAATTCATTTGCGACAAGGCAGTCGTGCTTAATTTTTTGGGTCTTTGACTAATTAAACACAAACATGCTAAAAACTTTCTACCTTCTCGTGCGATTGTTTCAATAATTGATTTAGATAAAGCTCTTGACTGGGCTGCTTCAGGTGCAAATTGGTGGGCTTCCTCTATAATTAAAAAAAATGGAGGTATTTTATTCATTCTTCTCATATAAAAGAGTCGAGAACATACATACTCAACCATTATTTGCTTTTTACGGATACTTATTTCATTTTTAAGATTAAAAATTACGAGTTGATTTTTATTTATAATATTGTTTAATATTGGATTTTCGAGAGGTCCGAATAAATTAAGATGGTTCAGTTCAGATAGCCAGCCAACCAGAGCCTGTCTAGTCGTTTTATTTCCTTCTTGATCATTTTCTAAGTAATTTATAATATCTTCTAAAGTATAATTTTTTCTCTCATCCGTAGAGTTTTTGAGTTTTTTGATACATTTTGAAAGCTCTCTTACTTGAACATTTGAAATTTCGTTCTGATATTTTTTAAATGAACGAGCGTTCAAATTAGGAACAGATATCTGGAAATAAGATATATCCTGCACTAAAATTTTATCTTTTAGTTGAGGGATATCTTTGAGAAATTCATATTCACCGTGTACATCAAATAATACAATTGCGGGTGTTCCTTGTTCTTCTTTTCTATCTAATAATTCTTCTAGTAGGACAGAAGTGAGATAACTTTTTCCCGCTCCAGAAATGGCAAGAATTGCTAAATGCTTGCTAAGTAAGCGATTAATATCAATGGAAGCAACAATTTCAGATGTTTTTAATTTTCCAATTTTTAACCCAGTTTCTTCTTTAAAACCTAAAAAATTTTTAATCATTTTTTTTCCGATAAGGTTAACTGCAGCTCCAGGTTTAGCAGGAAAGGTCATTCTTTGAATTTTTTCAATAAGAAATTCTTCTCTATCTTTAAATATAATAATTCCCAGATTTTTTACAATAGCTATTGCAAATTCAAAATCATCACTTGGAAATAATCCTTTAATGATATTGGGATTTTCATTGCTATTATATGCCTTAATTGTTAATGCATCGGAGAAATATTCATTAGCCAACAAAATTTTTTCAATTATTCCGATTAAAAATCCTTCAGTTGTATCAACATGGACAAATTGACCTTTTCTGATGAGACATTGATTATTATTAGAATCGATGATAAAAGCGAATTTTGAAACATCTGGTAATTGATTATAGTTAAAAACAGTTCCAATTTTTTGTTCCATGAGTAAAATTGATTAAAAATTTCTATGATTTAAGTAAATAAAAAAACCAAGGTTATATAAATTAACAAAGACTTAGAAATTTCTGATTGCTTTCTTGAAAAAAAGAAAATATTAGGAAGAATTTATTTTGATTCTTTTTCTAATCCACCAATAAGCTTCAACACGAAATAATAACCATTTTTAAGGAAATTAATGAAAAAGATACCTAATCCATCCAAGATCATGATACCTATTCCTATAAAAAGGCATAACTGTGAATTAGAAAACGTCGCTAGTGTTGTTGAAGGATCAAGTTGTGTAAAAGCAGTCAATACGAGCATCACAAGAAAAATTACTCCTCCGATAATCATAATAATGATGCTAATTAAAAATAAAAAAGCTATAACGGTTATTTCTGTTCTTTTTTTATAGGATTCATCAACATCCTTGGCTTTAAATGTCCATTTTAATATTCTCTTTCGTCCCCTTCTAAAAAATCCATAGGAAAACACAATGATAAAAAAGAGTCCCGCTAACAGTCCACCAATAATGACTACAACTAGTCCAAAATTTAAAGTAAAAAGCCATTCCGTTATTTTCGTTTCTCCTAGTAGAAAATCTACAATAACCCACATTCCTCCAGTGATGGTTACTATAAAAGCTATGATAAATACAACATAAAATCCCGTGGCAACCTTTATTTGAGTTTCTGTATATTCAGATTGTTTTTTTTCACTCATAATATTTCAATTTATTATTTTTTAGATATTTTTAATAGAAATATAGATAATTGTTTTTTAAAAATTTTAGTACTTCAGGTTTCAAATCAATGGGAAAAAAAAATTTAGTTGAAAATTCCATCAAACTTTTTGTAAATCTCATTTTTTACTAAGATCTCATAAAGTTCTGAAGATAGTTTGTAGATCTTATCATAAAAAATTGTCCTCTGATTATCAGGTATAAATTTTTTCTCAATTTTACAGAGACTTTCAGCAGCCTTTTTAATATCTGGGAATAAACCTGCTCCTGAAGCCGCTAATATTGCTGCACCTAAAGAAGTAGCTTCTTCTATAATATTTCTTACACAGGTTATATCTAAAACGTCTGCATATATTTGATTCCAAAGATCAGAACGAGAACCGCCACCGGTAACTTTTAATTCTTTTGGATTAAGATTTAGTTCTTTAAACACTTCTATATTTTTTTTGACTTCATAAGCAACGCCTTCAAGAACAGCTCTATATAAATCTTTTCTCTCATGACCTAAAGAGAGGCCGAACAAGATACCTCTTGCATAGGGATTCCAGTAAGGTGCTCCTGCACCGACTAAATGTGGAATCATTAAAAGCCCATTTGCTCCAGCAGGAGATTTTTTTGCCTCTTCATCAATAATGATATAAGCCTCCTGATCATCTTCTGCTTTTATACGTTCAGGATAACCAATCTCATCTCTAAACCATTTAAGTGCTGCACCAGAAGTAAAAATACTTGCTTCCTGAACCCAGATGTTAGGAATGGCATGACAACTGCATAATACTCGTTTTTTGGGATCGAAAGACGGTTTTTTCAAATAGGCCAGAACGAAACTTCCAGTACCAGTAGTACACTTTACATCCCCCGGAGAAATAACTCCTACACCTAAAGCAGCCGATTGTTGATCTCCTGCTCCTGTTATAACTTTCGTGCTTTTATCAAAACGGGTATCATTAGTGTTTATAGTACCAAGATTCACACCACTTTCAACCGCCTCCGGCATTTTATCCAAATCGAGTTCAAGTTCAGATGCTATTTCTTCTGAATACTTTAGATGGTTAATGTCAAAAAGCATTGTTCTTGAAGCGTTAGAATAATCCGTATAGAATTGTCCTGTCAATTTAAACAGAATATAATCAGAGACTAATAAAAATTTATGAGCTTTTTGGTATATTGAAGGTTTATTATCTTTAAACCATAAAATTTTAGTGGCAGAAAAGTATGGATCAATGGTAAGCCCGGTTGTTTTATAAATATTATCCAATCCTATTTTATTATTAATAAATTCTACTTGTTTGGTTGTTCTTCTATCTTGCCAAACTAAGGCATTATGAAGGGGTTCACCATTTTTATCAACTGGTACGATGGTTTCTCTTTGATTTGTTACTGAAAGACTAATAATATCTCTTTTATTTATTTTAATCTTTTTTAGAGCATTTTCAATTGTAATTTGTAAAGCTGACCACCAAACTTTGGCATCTTGCTCGACATGTGATGGAGAGGGAAAAAAACTATTCCATTCTTGATAATCATTTGAGACTATATTACCTTGTATATCGAATATAAAAGTTCGGCATCCCGTAGTACCTATATCAAGTGCGGCTACATACATTTTTATGATTTCCTAATAAATTATCATTAATTTAATATTTAGGTGGTGAATAATCATTTTTAAATCTATTTAAATTTTTCAAAAAGATTTCAACTATAAAAATCATAACTTAATTATTTAAGCGAGTATAACATATATAAAAAGTAGAATTTTCTTATTTTTGATAACCGCACCGAGGACATATTATTTTTCCTCCACTAATCCGATAATTTTCTAATCCCACTAGTAATTCATTACAGACAGGACATCTGGGAGCGAAATTAGGAAACCATTGTCCTTGGATATTTGGCATGTTACCTAAAATACGCGCATTTTTTAATTGTGCTAATTTAGATGGATCAATTTTATAAAATTTGTATTCTTCAGCAACAGATTTTCCTTTCGGAGCGAGAATCATTAAAAACTGAATATTCTTAGGGGTATTCAATAGAGAAAATATTCGATGAATTGCATCCTTTCCATGTTCAGAAAATAATTTAGCTAATTCGGGAGGGGCGAGAGCAACTAATATAGATTGAGTAGGTTTTGATTGTAATTTTACTTTTTGAAATAAAAATTGAAACATTCTTTTTTGTTTATCGAAAGCCCAAAGAAAGATGAATGATGATATGTCATAATCCTCGTTATTTGGACCAGTAATTCGTTTTATGGATTCATTGTAAGAATAATGTTCTTGTTTATACATATTTGAAATGAGATCTTCAAAAAATTCCTTTTCAATTACGGGATATGATTTTAAAATGTTTTTTAAAGACAATAATTTAACTTCAGATAGTTGCTCAGACTTTAAATTATCCCAGGGTGTAAGGGTATAAATAGTAAAAAATTGATTTGACACAGTATATAATATGAGTCATTCAACTCTTTTTAATCTTATTTCAAATATTTATAATCTTTATATATTTGTAGAATTTGTATTTTCTAGTTTTTTCTGTTAAATAAATATGAATTTAGATTAATTTATTAAATAATATAAAATGGTTAGATAAAGATCACAATTCTTTAAACATTTCTCTAATTTTTAGATAAGAACCGATGAATGAAATAATTCTTTTTGGATTTAGTATAAATAAATAACCACGAGTTTTAATGAGCCTTTTCGCTAAATTTTTTGGTTTATTGACATATTTCAATGTTCGAAATGAATAATAAAGTAATTTATGCAATTGAGTTGAGCTTAATTTGTGGGTCTTAATAACTGGGTCAAATACAGTATATTTTGACCAATCTTTCGATATAACTAATCCTTTTTGATCTAATTCCTTGAGAGTCTCACTACCAGGGAAAGGCGTTAAAAGCACATAGCTCACGATGTCAACGTCGAGAGTTTTCATAAATTGAATTTCTTTTTTGACATCTTCTTCGGTTGAATCTAAATCTACACCAATAATTAAATTTCCTATGACAATAATATTATTTTGGTGCAATATTTTTAATGCACTTAATACTTTATTGAAGGAGAATCCCTTTCTCATATCTTTTAGAGATTCTTCGTTTACACTTTCAATACCAATGAAAACCACCCAAAAACCCACTTCTGCCATTTTTTTGACCATTTGAGGCGATTTTACAATTGAATCGACTCTTATTTGTGCAAAAAATTTAAAGTCGTTTATTTCTTTTTTATTTTTACATTCAATTATCCTCTCGCAGAGATATTCAATTCGTTTAGTATTTGCAGTTAAGTTATCATCAACGAAAAAAATATCCGTAATCTTTCTATTATGAGAAATCATTTTCATTTCAGTTATTATACTTTCAACAGTTCGAGGTCTCCATAATCCGTTATTAAAAACATGTGTAGTGCAGAATTTACATGTATAAGGACACCCTCGTGATGTTTCAATTGTTTCTAGCCGTACTGTCAGCATTTTATATTGATATTTTTTTGTGAAATGTCTTGCAGGAATCCTAATCTTTTCGATATTTTTAATTAAAGGTCTGTCAGGATTATGAATTATTGTTCCATTAGTCTTATACGAGATTCCTTGGATATTTTTCGGAGTTCCATTGATAATTAGCTCCCTAAAAGTAATTTCACCTTCTCCCCTCACTATATAATCTACTTCATTTAAACATAAGGTCTCATCAGGTTCAAAAGTTGGATGACGTCCCCCAAAAACTACTTTACAATCCGAATTTATTTGTTTTACAATCTTTGCAATATCATGACTTGCATTTAAGGCTGCCGAAACAAATACGGTAATTCCTACAATATCGGGCTTAAATCTCATTATATATCTTCTAACCTTTCTAAGATTCATATTTTTAGATTTTGTATCTAAAATATTGACATGAACATTTAAATCTGCTAAATAACTTGCTATATATGTCAAATTTATAGGGGGAAAGTCTAAATTATAATAATCCCAACCAGGAGATCTATAATTTGGTTTAATCAATAAAATTCTTTTCCAATTATAGCGGTGATTTTTTTTCTGTTTTTCAACAATTTCTTTTGTAGTGGTAATCATTATCAAATGCACATCTTTTATGTATTAAGAATTGCTTGCTTAAGTTC
>CAZRIR010000006.1:0-6446 GCA_964600195.1 uncultured archaeon
GCATTAGTAGGATCATCCATGGTTATTGGGTATTTATTTGGAAGAGAATCAAAAGATTTTAAAAATTTTGAAAAACCCATGAAATCATACAAACTAGTAAAACAATTACATGGAGAGTATTTAAAAAATTATGGAACCTGTAGGTGTCATGACGTTCAAATGAAGTTAGTTGGAAAAACCTATGATCTTTGGAATGCGAAAGAATTACAAGAAGCATTTTCTTCTGGAATGTTAGAAAAGTGTTCTGAAGTCGTGGGAAATACTGCTAAAATCGCAACACGAATAATCCTGGAAAATGGTTTCCAGCCAAAAATTAATGAATAAAATTACTTTAAAACTACAAGTCATGTCAGAAAAATTTGTTTGTGATACTTCTATAATCTTTAATGGGCAAATTCTTGTACTTATAGAAGATGGAGAATTAGGGGAGCATCCTGAAATCTTGATACCAAATGTCGTAATTGCTGAAGTGGAGTACAGGACAAACATACAAAAAGAAATCGGTTTTTATGGATTAAATGTCTTAAAACAATTACGAGAATGGAATAACCAAGAAAAAATAAAACTCCAAGTTGTTGGAAATCGTCCAACAAGAGAGGAGATAAAGATGAGTCCTGGAGGAGAACTTGATGCTTTAATAAGAAGATCTGCTTTTGAAAATAATGCTGTTTTGATAACTGCAGATAGAATTCAAGGAGACGTGGGAATTTTTGAAGGTTTAAACGTCATTTTTTCTTGGGAAAAAAAGAAACCAAAAGTAAAGGAGCCTCTCTCTCTAAAATTATTCAATTATTTTGATGAAACCACGATGAGTGTTCACCTCAAAAGAAATTTGCCCCCTTATGCAAAAAAAGGAGGGCCAGGCGATTGGCATCTCGAGCAAATATCAGAAATAGTTATTGATAATGAAACGATTGAAGATATTGCCCTTGAAATAATTGAGAATGTTCGGGAAGATGAACATTCATTTATCGAAATAGAAAAAGAGGGTGCTGTAGTAGCTCAATTAAGAGAATTTCGCATCGTGATTACGAGACCTCCTTTTTCGAATGACGTAGAAATTACTGCGGTTCGTCCACTTGTTAGTTTAACAATAGAGGATTATTCTATAGATCAAAGACTAAAAGATAGATTAAAAACCGCAGAAGGTATTCTTGTAGCAGGTTCCCCAGGCGCGGGTAAGTCAACTTTCTCAGCAGCATTGGCAAATTATTATCTTCAGCAAGATAAAGTTGTAAAAACCCTTGAAAGCGTGAGAGATCTACAAGTAGACCACGAAATCACGCAATACACGAAATTAGAAGGAAATCTTGAAAATTCTGCGGATATCTTGCTTCTTGTTAGACCAGATTTTACTATATTTGATGAAGTGCGCACTACAAAGGATTTTGAGGTTTATTCCGATTTTCGCCTTTCAGGAGTTGGAATGGTAGGAGTAGTGCATAGTTCTTCAGCAATAGATGCGATTCAAAGATTTATTGGAAGGATTGAGTTAGGGATGTTACCTTCAATAATAGATACGATAATTTTTATTGAAGGTGGTGATGTTTCAACAGTTTTAGTTATAAAAATGACAGTGAAGGTTCCTTCAGGCATAAAAGATAAAGATCTTGCAAGACCTGTAGTAGAAGTAAGGAATTTTTTAACGGGAGAACTTGGATATGAAATTTATTCCTTTGGTCAAGATATTGTTATCAACCCCATTCGTCCTATAGTGTCAAAGGATAAACGCGAGCAAAAAAATATGGTTTATCAACAGAGATCTAAAAAGAGAGGTTCAAATAAAGAAAGAATCGAATTGAAAATAGCGGTAAAATCAAAAAAAATAATTTTATCAGCGCTTCCTCACTTTGCAAGTCAAAATATAATTGTTTATTCTAATGATGAGCCTATTTTTACGGGATCTTTAAGTCGTAGTAGCGAGATAAATCTCTCATTATCCAATAAAGAAGGCAGGAAAATACTCAAAGAGTATGATAAAAACAAGGATATTTATGCAATAATTAAATAATTTCTTTAATTCTTAAATTCTAAGTTCATTTTTAATTAATTTTTATTTTTCAGATAAAATCTCTTTCACTTTATTAACAATTGGAGGTAAAATGTTTTTAATTCTATCGAAGAATCTAATATCAGCCAGTCCATCATAAGGCGTTTCACCATCATTTAAAATGATTAATTTTGCACCATTTCTTTTTGCGATGAGAGGAAACGTGTTAGCAGGTGATACCATTAAAGATGACCCGATAACGAAAAATACATCCGATTCTTCAGATCTAATAGAGGCTTCTAACATTTCATCTTCAGGCATGGGATCACCGAAATTTACGATGCTGGAGATTATTCTACCACCACAATTAGGACAATTAGGTTGCCCTTTTTTAATAGGCTGGGTGCGATAACCTGAACCCCATCTATTTTTGTCCCAATTTGCTTCTTTAAACGTATATTTTTTATGACATTTCAAGCATTTCATGAAATGTTGGTTCCCATGTAATTCAGCTAATCTTTCAAACGGTATTCCAGATTTTGCATGAAGTCCATCAACATTCTGAGATATTAAAAAGTCTAATTTTCCTATTTTTAATAATTCAACAATTAATAGATGGGATTGATTTGGTTTGACAAGTTCCCAAGGGACACTTTTTGGAGGAGGTAAGCCTTTATCACGTCTCGTCCATAAACCATCAGGTCCACGATAATCTGGTAAACCGCTATCTGTTGATATTCCGGCACCAGTAAAAATTATTTGTTTTTGACTTTCAGCAATCCATTGAGCTGCTTGTTCAATTTTTTTATTTTGAGACATAGTAAACTGAGATCAATTCAATCATATAATAATATAATCATTATATCATATTATAGTTGTTGATTTTATTTTATCGAGGAAAAGTTTGTAATTTCTTTCTAATCCATAATATTTAATCATTTGAAGGGGTTCCTCACCATTATTCAATGATTTTAAATCATGGGAATCACATCCAATAGTTATTGGAATGTCATGTTCTTTTAATTCCTCAAAAAAGAATTGATATTTACGCGAATAGAATTGCGAATAACTCGAATTGAACTCAAAATATATCAGGTAGTCTTCAAGAAAATTTAGCAAAATGCTAATACCATCATACATAAATAAAGAAGGATCGAAATGAGCAAGACCGAAAATCGGGAATTTTTGATGTTTTATTTTCAAATTCCAGTGATTTATGAGATTTTTAATAAATGCGATACCCTCAAAAGATTCCAAGTATTCAAACAAAATTAAATCGAATTTTTTAGGATTAATGAAATTATAAATGTATTCTTTTGAGCTACCCACATCAATTTCAATACCAGTAAAAAGAACGGCATGTTCTTTTGAATTTTGCAAAAAGTGCTTACAATATTTTATTTTTTTCAGATAATTATTTATTTTCTCATGAGAATCTAGCGTGGGAATTAATTTTGACTTCCAAGAATTAGAAAAGTGGTCTGTTATGGCAATATATTCCAATCCAAGCTTGAGCGAAGCATCAACAATTTTATGGATGGTATTTTCTCCATCACTAAATTTTGAATGAATATGGAAATTTACGTTTGGATATTCCATTGGAAATAGTATCTCGTGAGTATTAAAAATAGCACAAGCTTTACCACAAAAGTGTTTTATTACAATTCACACAAAATCCTTCTCTCATTACGTTATTAAGGCACGCCTCATGAAATAGAGCACCACATGATGAACAAGCATATACTTTACCTTGCAATTCCGAGATTCCGATTTGACAAAACGCGCACGTTCCACTTGTAGCAGATACTTCTGTAGCCGTTGCCGAATCCGTTCCAAAACTCCCCACATTCGTGAATTGTGGAGTAACCCAATCTTCAGATCCTTTTTCTGCGATCATTGGGGTATAAGAAATCATGTCAACCCCATATTCTTGTGCCATGTTACTGGTATCTAACAATAAATTCTTGATCATTTGACCTTCCTCTCGAAATACTCTTTCAAAAACAAAATAAGGTTTTTTACTTGTATCTTCTCCTTTAAGAATTACCGAAACCCAATGGGAAAATTTTACAACTTTTATCGCTTTTCTTTCAATTATTAGAATATCTTCGATTACTTTTAATCCTTCAGGAGCGCCAGAAAAATCTTTGGTTTTATTTTTATGAAATTTCTTATAGCACCTCTTATTAGTTATGATATAAGTTCTTTCATTGGAACTATTAGGTGAAATTGTCTTATGCCACAGAACTTCTTCATCTTCATCAAAAAATTTTTCTATAACTTCCATTTATGTCCCATCTACGTGCTATTTTAAATTAATTCATATATGTTTAACTATTATATAAAATCAAAAAAACCGTTAATGTAAGTAATTATTATAATTAAATATAAGTTTATATTTAAACATTAAAAAGATTTCTCTACAATTATATACCTACCGATCGTTCTTCAATTTTTAAATAAGTGAAAACAAGACCGCTAAGAAATAAAATTACTCCAAAGATGATTAGACTGATTAAAAAAATTAACTCGCATGATGGTTCAGGGATAACTGTACTACCAATAGTAATATTCTCTACAGATATTATCTTGAATACTAATAATGGGATTAAAACAATAAAAATAAAGAGAGATGAGATAATTTGGAGAGTTCCTATTAAAACATTTACTTGATGAATAATTTTTTGTTTTTTATCATCCAAAGCAATAATGGAAGCTCTTCCAACATTTATAGCAACACTATCCTTGTTAACTTTTTTTGTAAAGAAATACACAAATTCTCTTATTGGAATGATATCAAGAATCACGGTAATCAAGGCAAATACAGCAATGGTTATTAAAACTCTCATTAATACATAAGTGAAAATCATGTTAAAACCAGCAATCGGTGAAGTCACAAGACCTAGATTATTAATGATCCAGATTAAAATCCCAATTACAATAATACTGCAAAATTTTAAACCAGCTAAAGTTAAACCAATTGAAGGACGGTCCGCAAAAAGTAATAAATAGATACTAATGCTTACTGCACTTATAAGTAATCCCAATAGCACCGCAATAAAGGATAAGGAAAATGCAAAAAATAGATAAAAGCCACCAACAATTATAGGTAAAATGGGAAAAAATGGGGCTTTAAACGGACGAGCTAGGTTCTTTCGTCTATATCTTAATCTTACCGATGCAAAATTTACTGATGCCAATCCAAAAAAAAAGATAAAGCCCGCCATTTCTGCTATTATGTTTATATCTATAAAAATCGTGAATATAATGGCAATTATTGAAGTAAGAATTAATGCATATGTTGGTACTCCTGTTTTTTTATTAACATCTTCAAATTTTTTAGGGACATAATTATCTCTTGCTAACGCATGGAATATACTAGATGCTGAACCTAAGGCGGCATTCATTGCAATTAATGTAGAAATGAGGGCTCCTACTCCCATTAAATAAAATCCTAATGGACCCAAAACTTGATCCAGAACTAAAGCTAATAGGATTGAAGAATGACTATATGCGGAAGGATCACTTCCAATATTTATTAAAATTACATATGTTATTGCGAGATATATTGGAATTATTAATAATATCGCCAAGATAAAAACTCGAGGGATACTTTTAGCCGGATTCTTTAGATCATTATTTAAATAAGCAACATTTGTAATAATTGAAGTGTAAGAAATGATTAAGACAGCAAACATGCTCGTGATCCCAAAAAAAGTTGTTCTGGAATAAAGAAATTCCGGACTATAAGTATTTATGTTAGTAAAAGGTGCAATAAATAAACCAGAAATAACAAAAAAAATTAAAATAGCTAATAGAACAATGGTTAGCCGAGTTAAAGATTTCAGAGCTGTTTTTTGAGTTTTAAATTCAAAAATAGCAGTAAATAAAATAATAATGATTCCCATGGGAATGACTATAAATGATAAAGATCCCGACGATATGAATGGAAAAAATATTTGAAAAATTGTATTTGCGAAAGCCAAAGCTGAAAATGTAATAGTTGTAATGTTTGCAATCCAGAGAAAAAATCCCGTTATAAAAGTAGTGAATCCTCCCATTGCTTCTTTACTAAGGGTATATCCTCCTCCTGGTAAAGGTAAACTCGTTGAAAGTTCAGAAAAATTCAATGCTGTCAAAAAAATTAAAATACCTCCAATAATTAAACTTATTAGAACCCCAGGTCCAGCAACCTCAATTGCAGTTCCAAGTAAGATAAATATGGACCCTCCAATCCCACATCCAATCCCATATAGTATACCTTGATGTACACTTAACGTGCGGGTAGGCAAAGCTGGTTTAGATTCTTGATCCTTCAATTAGTAGACCATTCAATGTATAATTATTAACTATAAGTAAAAGAAGTATCTTTAAAAATCCTTTTTGTTTTTCATGATTTTTCCAAGTGGAAAATTCCTGAAATTATGGATAGACTCGCTCCGAGAATCAAGAGAAT
>CAZRIR010000006.1:6546-16731 GCA_964600195.1 uncultured archaeon
CCAAGTGGAAAATTCCTGAAATTATGGATAGACTCGCTCCGAGAATCAAGAGAATACCAAGTACCCTAATCGTGAAATTCGCATTTCCAAGATCAAATACAGGAAGCAATGCTAAGATTCCTCCTATTATAAAGAAAATACCTAGACCAATAAGAATACCCCCAAAAAATTTTGATGCTCTATAAATCAAAGAAAGCACTTCTAAACGATGGATTCGACTCTCTTTATTCCTCAACTCCTTTTCTTGAGCATCTAGTTCAACTTTTAGTTTTTGAAAAATTAATCGAGAGTCGTTTATGCTATTATCAATATTTTCTTTGACATTATTTAATTTTTCATGTTCTTCCCTCACATCTCCTAGTTTCTCCTTTAACGCATTAAGGCGTTCTTCTCTTTCAGAATATTCATTATTCGAAATTTCTATTGCTTTTTTTAAATCTTCAATTCTTTTTTCATGTACTTCAAGTAAATTCTCTTTTACAGAAATTTGATCATCAAGAGATTTAATAGTATCATTCAATTCCTGAATTCTGGATTCGATATCTAGTAATTCTTGTTGTTTTTCCGTGAGTTGAAACTTGTATTTTATGAGAAGTTCATCATATGTTTCTCTTTGCTTTTCTAATTCTGGAAATCCTTCATTGTATTCTTTTAATTTTTTTTCTATATCCTTCAGTCGAAATTCTTTCTTTTCAATTTGTTCATTTAAGAATTTCTTTTCATCTTCTTTTGCTTCAATTTCCTGATTTGAATGTTCTAATTCGAATTTATTTTTACCAATAGAAACTTTTAAGGTCTCATTTTCAGCTTGTAAACTTTTAATTTTTTTGTCTAATGCTGCTGCCTCATCAGCTTGCATGTCTATTTTATGTTTATTCTCCTGAAGAGTTTCATTTAAAGATGAAATTTTTTGTCGTAATTCTTCTTGTGTTGCAACTTTCTCTTTAATGCTATCATTTAGAACAATCAAATCGACTTGTCTATTTTCATAATTTTTTACTAGATCTTCATTATTCTGCAATAATTGTTTATAATCTGTTTCCAGATTTTCCATGCTTTCCTTAGTTATGCTCAATCCATCTTCGAGAGTATTTATTTCTTCAGTTTTTCGAACGTATCGTTCTTCTAGAGCGGCGATGGTTTCTTCCATTGCCTCTAAATATTCCTTTTTTTCTTCAATTTTTTTTATTAAGGTATCAAAATATTGTTTGGCAATTTCATATTGTTTTTTAATTTCTTCTAATGATCCTGCTTCAATATCGATCTTGAACTCCGGAACCTTTTCTGCAATTTCTCCAATGCTATCTTCGGAGGTTCTTAATTTTTTGTCTATCATGTCTCGCAAGTCCTTTGCTTTCTCCAAAAATTTGGTGTCAACTCTTTCAATTTCTTTATCTAATTCCTGTTCATCTTGTTCTTCATATACTTTTTGATTCTTTCGTTCTTCCTTCTTGTCTTGCTCTTTTTTATCCATCAATTTATCAGACATTTTTTAAGACTTTTATGATTTTTATATTGATTAATTTTGAAGAAGAAATAATATCATTAGGTAAGAATTTAATTTGTAAAACTTGTAAAAATTTTTATTTTGTCCAATTGAAGCATTTGTCTAGAAGATCGTTTGATTAAATAAATCATTGTTGACATCGAAATAAAAACCTCCTTACTAGATATATCATTTGGAAATATATAAAGCTTGGTAGTATAAAAAAATAACAGAGCTAAACTCATAGGAAAAACAGATAAATTTAAATATGACTAGTTTCTGGAAACATTTTTTTTATTCAAAATTGAATTTGGATTTTATACATGAAACCTTGCTAATCTGTATTAATTTTCGTCAAAATATGAAATATAATTCTTTCTAAGAAATCTTTCTATTCTTGGGTGATATTCAGGATACTTCGCCCTTAGCTATCTCAATGCCTGCTTTATAGTCCATATCAACGGCTTTTCTTCCTAATTTAATCCTACTTTCATTGCTAATTCATCGTGAATCTTGATATTGGTCTCCTTAGTTTGGATATTCATCCAGGATTCTATAAGATTTAAATTTTTCACAGGCAAGTACTTCGAGAGATCTTTAATGCTGTTTCCAACGGTTTATAGAACGTATAGAGAGGGATCCTTTCTTAAATCTGTAAGCATTTTTAAAACTTTATCATCTTTTCCAGGATCTCTTAGCTACATTACATCTTTATGCGGTCTGTGACATTCAGTAACTACTCGTCTCATGTTTTGGTTTTCATTTTTTAAGAATAAAAAAAGTTCCATTGAAGCATATCTTGAAATATATACCTTACCTTGTTCCATGCTCTCTTTTTCTAGATTAATTTCATATTCTTTATTTAAAAATGTATTTATTTTGGTACAGATTAACTCAAAATTATGTATCTTTCAATAAAGAATATCTTTATAAAATCTCTTAGTTCTTACTTTAATTTTTTTCGATGTGCTACCAGATACCATTTAAATATAATGATTTTTATGTAATCTAAATCTATTTTTTAGTTTTTTCTAAAAATAAAGGTTCTTAAACACACTGAAAATTGTTTAGATTAGGGTAGAAAAGATGATTACTTTTTTAAGTAAGGTATTAATCTTTCATTTATAAAATTTATTTTATTTTCCGTGAAAATGAATCTTGCTCTGAAAATAGCTAAAAATGAATTACGAATATTAACATATCGGTTTGGAAAGTACAGAAAATCACTTTTTATAATTTTATTTTCTTTAGGTTTATTTTGGGCATTATATTTGGGACCATTTACTTTAAGTATGGTAATTCCCGAGTTTATAAAACTTTTTCCCGATTTTACTTATTATATTTTTGTTGATTTTGTTGAATATACATTTATGGGTATATTTCTTTTTGCTGTGATGTTTCCATTATATGATCTTTATAGAAAAAAAGAAATTGGATATTTAGAAACTGTATTAGCCTCCCCAATAAAACCTCGAGATTTATTTATTGGCGATATATTATGGAGAATCCCCATTCAATTTCTATTAGTATTGTTATTTAGTCCATTTATTACTGGATCTTTAGCTATGTTATACTCCTTAAATTATTTACATTTCTTTCTAATTTCCATTATCCTTTTTACCTTAATTTTATCTGGAAATGTTACAGGTAAATTATTAGCAAACATAATTGAAAATAAAATGATTAAAAATGTTAAAGTTAGAAAAAATAATAAATTAATACTATATCTAATGTCTTTTAGTGTGATAGCGTTATTTTATTTGGTAAGGTTTTCATTATCTGCTTTTCTTCTTAATCCAGAATTGAAAAAATGGCTTATTTTCATACCATCATTCTGGTATTCAAATATCGTCCTATTTCTAATAAATCCCTTATCAATTTCAATTTTAACCGTTTTAAGTATAATTTTAGCATTATGTTTTCCAGTATTAATCATTTTTATTTCGTATAAACTAGCAAGTCCTATTTTTATTATTGATAATTATAAAAATGAAGAGAGAGTAAAAAAAAAAAACAAGAAAGATATTTTCGACTATTTTGCGAAAATAATTATAAGTAAAGAAAAGAATTTGATGATTTTACAATCAAAAATATTTTTTAGAAAGGAAGAAAATGTAAATAAACTGATTTATATCTTCTTTTTTACATTTTTCTTAGGAATTGTTGTTTCACTTTCTTGGAGCCAACCATGGACCATAACCGCGGGTTTCCACGATAAATTGTTGATAATTCTAATCATGGCTTGGATGGGAGGCTTTATATTTGGACTTTTAATGGGCATTAACATTTTTATTAATTCGAGGGAATTGTTGTTCCTTTTTAAGAGATCACCAAAAGGGATAAAGAGTTTCATGGTATCTTATATGTTTTTAATGATATATTTAATAATATTTTTTAATGTAATTTTAACGATCATTTTCATTTTTTTATTTCAATTCTCTCTCATTGAAAGTATTATATATTTTATTTTTTATTTCTTATATAGTATGAGTACAGTATTACTTGCAATAGGAATCCAATGTTTTAAACCATTATTCGATGAACATACAAATACCGCTTTATTTCACATATATCTAATATTTTTAGTTCAAATTACTAGTTTCTTTATATCTTATTGCATATATGTACCTCAGATTCCAGTTTCCATAGAGGCTTCAATAGGTTTGACAAATTTTACTATAATTCAATTTGTTTTAATATGTGGTTTGAGTGCTATAATATATATATTTGGATTTTTTAAAATTCAAGCAATTGAATAAATTATTTGATATTACTAAATTTTTTGTTTAGATTGATTATATTTTCTTTTTTTTATAAACAAAACAATATAATGAATGCCTAATGGAGAAAGTAATAGTAAAATTGCGAGAAAGGGATTAGAAATAAGCAAATTCAAGATAGACTGAAAAGTGAGTATTGGATCAGAAATAATTAAAAAAAATAAAAGAAAAACATATACAGAAATTGCAAAAACTAATAAAAAGATATCTGCTTTCATTTCCCATAAAAAAACAAACATTATTCCGAATACAAACACAGCTATGTTGAAATCCATTTTTAATGGAATGATATCATTTTATAATTTTATATTTGCATCTAATAATTAATTAAAAATAAAAAATAAAAAAAAATTATTTAGAATTTTGTTTCTTCTTAATCACGTAAGTTACGCTGATTACCGAAATCATAATGACACCTACGATAAAAGCCACTCCAAATCCAGAAATGAGTCCTGGAGTAAATGGAAGTTCACCTTTTACCAAACTAAAACTTAGTGCTCTTACTCCACTATATTGAAGTTCAATATTTTCAAAGATTCCATCTTCAGTCCAACTAAGAAGGAATGAAAATGGCTGAATGTTCATTGATAATCCCGGGATCGTGCTCATTATCGCCGGAGAACTGAATTCCATATTAAATAAATCCCAGTTATAATTTTTTGCCATTATTAATCCAAAGTTTGAAGCGAATTGAATCCCAAATCCCCCTAACCAATATCCGGGGATGTTAGATGTGGGATCAACGATAAGCATGTCATAATCAATGTTCATACTATGAAGTGGTAAGAAACCGATACCTCCTTCATGCCAGTTAGCTCCATCATCTTTAGTAGTATAAAAAGTTACATTTATCGGGACACCACTTATGCCTCCAGGATACAATTCGGTTTCAATGCCAATGGAGTCAATTTCCATCTTTACCATTAACATAGAAGAATTTCCCGCAAAATATGTCAGCATCTTATCAACATCACCATATTCCATGTAGCCATTTAAATAATCCAGATATTGAGTCATTTGAATGTATATGAAATTAGTTGTATAATTAATTAATTCAACAAGATTCCATCCTACTAAATCGAATTCACTATACATGTAAAATCCTACATAGTCCATCATCGCCACATAACCTAATTCCGTTAGGTTATTTGAAGGGATATTATTCAATTCGACGTGTAAGTGATGTAATGCGTCAGTATATACATTGTAAATGGTATGATTGCCATGAGCCCCTCGTAATTCCATACCTTTTAAATAGGAATAATCATTGTTTCCGAAATATCCAGAAATAGTTAATTCATAATCGCTATCTATTGAATAGATTGGATAAGGACCGGCAATCAGAAGCGGGTTATTATATAGGCTATTATTTATGGCCCAGTTGTATGTTGAAACATCGTATTGAACAAGCTCACGAAAAGTCATGTTTGATAAATAATGTTCTATACCTAATGGTGATGGTAGTGGGAAATTACCTATTTCTCCAAGCAGCAATTGGTTTATAAAATCAGGAAAAGTAACATTGTAACCAGGTATCATGCTTAACACGTCGAGAACGGTCAAATTTGTAAGATCAAAATTAAATGGTATCTTTGAAATGGTAGCCCCATAAATGGAGACAGTTTGACCATTAAAAACACCTAAATCCGAAAGATCATGACTCATTGGCTCCAAAACAATCGTTATGTTATTCCCGTTATCGTAAACTTGATTAATAACGCCAATACCAACTGTAGTATTTGATAATTCTATACGCTTGCCAATCCATGTATTATTTGTTATCGAACTTGATACTGTAAGGTTGTAGTTCCCATCATTATCAAGAACAGTAACCGAATCAATAAGAGGTGCCTGATATAAGAATGCATTGAAGTATGTAAAGATGTAAGATATTAACTCTTTTACAGTTAAATTATAAATATCTGCCGGGGGTGTAAGACCCAAAAGAGTAAATACTGAAGAATTCATTGCCATATAGGGTAGGAAATTCATTAAAGTATCGATTATTCCTTGTATAGATTGGGCAGAGAACGGTTTTAATGAGACATCTAGAAAATCGGAAAGCATGTCTGAAATACTCATTGTAGTAAGATTCCAGGGTTTTGTATAGAAATTTATTGTATCATATGAGCTAAATCCTAAAGCAATTAAATCCACTTGAGAATCCTCATATTCGAGACTCAATATTAAGTCCGTTCCATTATTGTAAACGCTTGTTATATCAAAATCCATGGAAAACGTTCCGTTATCTATATGGGCTACACCATCCATAAGGCTTATATTATAGACATAGTATTCCATTAAAGGAAGTGATATATTTACGTTATTTACAATACTGGAAGAATCTGAATTAAAAATGAAAAATCCATGAGGAGAATATATCTGTTGTAGATTATCCAAGGACATGTTTATTAACTCTCTTACCGTAATATTAGCAAGTGGGTTTGGTTGAATAATTTTATTGTTGATTTTAAACAAATCACCTGGAGAAATGCCCAACTGGGTTAAATTAAAAGAAATTCCATGTGAATCCAATCCTACTTTAGTATCACCTATAGAAGGTTGGTTTTGAAGGAGTTCATTTACAGTAAAGTAGTTAGTAATACCCTTTGGATTCATAAAATTATCATAGAAATTGATAGTTCCATTTAAAAATGCATTGTTTATTAATGCATTAGTTACAAATTCAAAATCGTCAGTAATAGATACAATATTATATGGCCCTGTATTAATTTCAGCGTAACTTGGTATAGAAAAAATAGCATCAAGCATCTCTTGAATTGTCATCGAATGAGTGTATCCTAACATATTAAATAACTGCCCCATTTGAAATGAAGATGAGGGTGCATTACCAATAAAAACCAGGAGGGAGGGTATGGGTAACAATGTAGCATACAAGTCCAATAAACAACGAAGTAAATCAATAACATTAGGATCGAGAATTCCATCGAAATTTTCAAGAAAAATATCGGTAAGTTCTGAGATCGTCATGTTTGTCCATCCCTCTGGCATGATTCCTGAAGATACATTCTCGAGATAAACACCGATAAATCTTGAAATGTTTAAATCTAACCATTCTTCTTTAATTGGACCAGAAGTTAAAAAAGTATTTATAGCATCTTTAAGGCCCATATCTAACCATCCTAAAGGCATAAAGTTACTAGTAAAATTTTCGATTATTTTCATAATTAAAGTAGTGGTATTAAAATCTATCCAACCATTAAATTCGGGGTTACTTCCTAAAGAATCGGTAATGTTCTCAATAAGGTGATTGACCATTGTAGTAATATTATATGTGTCCATCCACCCCGGTTCAAGAAAGTTTGGGGTTACAAACGTATCAAGAATTAATTCTACAAGAGCAGACATGTTTAAATCCGTCCATCCTTCGCTTAATAGCCCATCCGTGAAATCTTCGATAAATGCTGCTATTATTTCAGAAGTTAAGTGATTTTCAATCCATCCATCGGGTAATATTTCTGGGGGAATAAAATTATCTATGATTTGCGAAATTAACATGCTGAAATTCATATCCACCCATCCTGCAGGCAAAAGAGGGTTACTTGAAGTAATGTTTGAAAAAGCCTCTGTAATTGCTGTAGATAAATTCATGGTTTGATACTCAGGGGGTAAAGAATTAATCAGATAATCTACCATCCCATTTGTATCAGCTCCTAAGAAGTCATGCAAATTATTGACAGAATCACTAAAATCATTTACGAATGCATTGAGGGTATTCGATCTAACATCGACTTCCCAAATATATGTTTGACCCTCTTTAATTCCAACATAACTAGGGGGAGATGCTCCCGAAACTTTATTAACGAACGAAGAAGGTACTAATAATATTGAAATCAATAGACTTATAGTTAAAATTTTTAATTTTTTCATTATTATCATTACTTTGTGTTTAGATTAGAAAATTATTTATTATATATTATATCATCATTAGTATATAAGCAATATGGTCTTTCATAGTTAAGAGATATTCAATTCAATAACTTTCTAATAAGCTATTTCCCTAAATGGTACTCTAAAAGAAAAAAAAATTGTTATAACAATAAAATATGAGTGTGTGAAACATATTAAATACTAATAATTCGACTATAGAAATATTAGGAAAGTTTTTCGAGAAATTAATATATACTTTTGTCTAATAACACATCAATTCATAAATAAATAATATAACAAAAATCTTAAGGATAATTTTTTTAAATATAATAGTATCTTGTTGTTGAAAAAATCACGTGAAATTAATTTAAATAGGGGAAAATTTCCAATAATTTTATTACCTAACTTGGGACAACCTAAATTAGTAAATTTAATGGACTATAAAGATGAGCAGGGAAATTATTCAAAAGTATTGAGTTTTAATGCATATATTATTACGATTCCCCGTCAGACACCACAACAAATTCTCGAATATTTTCATCATAACATTTTTATTCAACCCATTCTTAAAGATGAGGGCGAATTTGAACAAAGAAGGGGAGAAAGATATCCACTACAGCTTTTAAAAATTAATAAGATGGTTAATATAGAAAATAGAGTTAAGGATTTATCTAATAAAGAAGATTGTCTCCTCCATGATTTTACCCATAATTTGCTAAAAATTAAGCGGTTATTTGGAAGAAGAAACGAGATTTACAAAGTAAAATTTCAAATTAATAAAAAAAAAGTCTTTGAACAATTATTATTAGACACTAAAAGAAGTTGTTTACTATGTGATATTGTTCATGTTCTGCCTAATTCAACATTGGAAAAGATAAACTACCACGCCATTGCCTTCTATAATAAAGATTGGTCCAATTTTAGATTTGTTCATGCCACAGATTTTCATGTTTCACGTAGAAATGATTTTATTGCAAATTTTCTAAAAGAAAAGATAATAAGAAAGATTCAAAGAAATAAAACTATCACAAAACAACAAGAGTTCTATTTAAAGAGCCATCTAAAATTCAGGGAAGAAATTCAAGAAGAAAAATTAGAGGATTTACACCTTGCCAAGTATAATTTTAATTATAATTTAAGATTACTCATAGAATTCATAAACAATCAGATTAACTATGAAGAATTAGATTTTGTATTGATGACTGGTGATCTAGTAGATTATCTTCAAATAGCAAGGGGAAATTATCAATATAAAAATAATTTTTATGTATTTTTTGATATCATTCTGGGATTAAATAAAGGTTTAGATAAACCTCCACATCTTTTAGATGAAAAATTAATAAACAAAAAAGAAGTATTAGCTCCTATTTTTTTAACAATTGGTAATCATGATTATCGTAAGGGCCATTATAGCTTAAATTTTGGGAAAACTTATCAAGTATACGGAATGGAAAAAAAAGATATACGATATTATTCAGATATAAGGTTTTTTAACTATTTTAAAGCACTTTATTCACGAACAAAATTTCTGAGAGATTACTTCAGACTATTCAATCCCAATCTCAATTATCGAATTAAAATAGGAAGGGAATATAACATCATCTTTCTTGATACGGGACATGATTCCATCGTAAATTTGCATGATTTCTTGAGGGGTAGTCCTAGTACCAAAGGATTAAAAGATAGTCAAATTCATTTATTAAGAGCTTATATCAGGTTATGTCAAGATGAGAAGATAATTATTGCCATGCATTCACCCCCCGTTTCACCTAATATGAGTAAGGCAAAAAAAAGGAAATTTAAAAAAAAATTCCGACTTGATAGGGATTTAAAATGGTCAGATTTTTATGAAGATAAATTGATACCCTACTATGGTAAAGGTCGCTTAGAAAAGATATTGAATTTAAAATCCGAAACGATCATGTACAATTGGAAACGATTCTTAAAAATATGCACGGGCTCTGATGATGTTATTAGAAGAAAAATTGACTTGGTTTTATGTGGTCATACTCATTCATTAAAAGAATT
>CAZRIR010000006.1:16831-21124 GCA_964600195.1 uncultured archaeon
AAAACGTGAAAAGATAAAATGGTAATTAGTACAGATGTTACTAAAATGCTTGGTATAGAAAAACCAATTCTTGGAGCTCCAATGGGGCCTTTTTATACCACTGAATTGACCGTTGCTGTTTCTAACGCTGGTGGATTGGGTGTTCTTTCTCATACTAATTTATTAAATAAGAGCAGCATTGATGAATTAATGAAAAACATGGAGTATGTTGTTGAGCATTCTGATAAACCTTTTGGATTCAATATCAGGACCGCCAGAATGCAACCTGATGCTCCAACGCTTTGTAGAAAGATTCCTAAATTCATCATGGAAAATCCTAAAATCAAGGAACAATGCCGATATGTCATAACGAGTGCAGGAAGTCCTCGAATGATTCGTCAAAGCAAATCATTCCAAAAATTACAAGAAAGTGGCTCAGAAATCAAGCACTTTCATGTAGCACCTGCATTATGGCTTGCTGGTAAATGTGTCGATGCAGGTGTCGATGGTGTGGTTGTAACAGGGACCGAAGGTGGAGGCCATCAATCATATGAAAAGGTAAGCACGTTGGTTCTTGCGCAACAAGTAAAAAAGAAATACCCTGATCTCCCAATGATTTTATGTGGAGGTTTCGCCTCTGGTATTGGATTATCAGCCGCATTATCAATGGGTGCTGGCGCAATAGCCATGGGTTCAAGGTTTATTGCTTCTCAAGAGAGCGAATTTCATCAAAGCTATAAAGATGTCGTCCCTCCAGCAAAAGCTGACGATACGGTATTAGTAACTGGATTCTTAGGTCCAATTAGGTTATGGAAAAATGCATATGCAAACAGCCACGGATTAGTTGCTAATAAAGATGAAAAAATTGCTGAAGAACAAGCAATGACCGCTGAAATGCTCATGGAAGATCAAAAGCATTACGAAATGACATATGAAGGGGACATTAACAATGGAGCAGTACTTTTAGGTCAAAGCATTGGATTAATCAACCAAGTTGAAAGTGTTCCAGTTATCTTGGACAACATTGTTGCTGAAGCTGAAGAATATTTAAAGAAAGGATATAGTGTTATTCAATAAATTCTTGTAAATATTCTTTTTCTATTTTTTTTTAGATCTTTTTCTATCTAATTCAGTATTTATATAATTTTTCAAAACAAAGTTTAAATTTTTCCAAATCTTTTTATAGTCAAATTTAAACCTTACAAAAAAGTCATTACGAGAAAGGAGTGATTATAAATGGTCATAGAAACAGAAATAACCAAGATGTTAAATATTGAAAAGCCAATAATAGGGGCTCCAATGGGTCCCTTTTATACCACTGAATTATCTATTGCGGTTTCAAATGCGGGTGGTTTAGGTGTTTTATCACATACAAATCTTGGTGCGAAAAGTCCCATAGATGAAATGATGAAAAACATGGAAATGGTCGTCGAACATACCGATAAACCATTCGGATTTAATATAAGAACTTCAAGAATGCAACCTGATGCCCCTTCTCTTGTCAGAAAAATACCAAAATTCATCATGGAAAATCCTAAAATTAAAGAACAATGCAGGTATGTCATAACAAGTGCGGGAAGTCCTCGAATGATTCGTCAAAGTAAATCCTTTCAAAAATTATTGGAAAGTGGCTCTGAAATCAAGCATTTTCATGTAGCACCTGCTCTATGGCTTGCTGATAAATGTGTAGATGCAGGTGTTGATGGTATGGTAATTACTGGAACGGAAGGTGGTGGTCATCAATCATATGAAAAGGTTAGCACGCTGGTTCTTGCGCAACAAGTAAAAGAAAAGTATCCTGACATTCCTCTGATATATTGCGGAGGTTTTGCCACGGGGTATGGATTAGCTGCAGCTATTACAATGGGGGCAGGTGCAATAGCCATGGGTTCACGATTTATCGCATCTAAAGAAAGTGAATTTCACGAAACTTATAAAAGTGTCGTTCCACCTGCTAAAGCAGAAGATACTGTTATTGTGACAGGGGTTTTGGGACCAATCCGTCTCTGGAAAAATCCATATTCCTTACATCACGATGCGGTTCAAAATAAGGAAGAAAAACTAGCACAAGAGAAAGGTATCACAGCTGAAATGCTCATGGAAATAAATAGAAGTTATGAATTAGCATATGAAGGGAACATTCAAGATGGAGCAGTATTATTAGGACAGAGCATTGGAATAATTGATGAAATTGAGAGCGTCTCTGATATAATGGATAAAATAATTGGTGATGCGGAAAAGTATTTGAAAAATGCTGTTAATGTCATCAAATAACATCTTTAAAATGATGTATCTTGGATGGATATATCCTTGATACATCTCTTTATTTATTTTTTAAATGAAAATTACTAAATTTTTTTAAATCAATTTAAAAACAAAAAATTTTATTTGAGATAATAAAAATGCCCGATGATAGAATGGAAATAAATCCTTTAGAATGGAGCGAACATTTTTTTAAGACAACAGGACTATTAGTTTCAATTGATGATAAAGGGAAAGCTAATATGATGGCCTTGGATTGGAAGACTATTGGAGATTTATGGTATCATCCTATAATTACAATAGCGGTAGCATATAATAGATATACTTATGAATTATTAGATAAATATACGGATGAATTTACGTTAAACATGCCTACTTCTAAAATTAACCACGCAATAGATATCGCAGGCTCGTACTCTGGAAGAAATATTGATAAGATAAAAAAAGCGAATTTAAAGATGATTCCCGGTAAAAAGATAACAGTACCGACAATTGAAGATTGCTTGTTAAGCTATGAATGTAAGATCCTGGGTTCAAGTAAAACTGAATTTAAAAAGAGCCACCATCTATTTTTTGGAGAGATATTAGTTGCTTATGCTTCTAAAGAATTAATTACTTGAACTAAAGTAGTTATAGTTTTTTCTTCTTCACATCGACAATTTGAAGAGTTAAAGATGCTTTCTCCACAAGGACATTGTGTTGGATGATTATATTTCTCACAGATTTTATTAACTGTCTCACAAGATAACAATAAATTAAATTTCTCACTTTCTTTATGAACTATTTTATTATCCAATCCTAATTCGTTGATTAATAAACATTCAAGAAGTCGGGAGTGTCTTATTAATTCAATAGCAAGATCTTCTCCATTTTTCGATAATTTGACTGGTTTATATCTCTCGTAGATTACATATCCGTCTATTTCTAATCTCTTAACGAAGCTTCCAATGGTGGAATGGGGGAGATGCAATTGGTTTGAGTTCTCGCCCACTTTAAGTTTTTTCTTTTTTGAGCGGAATATGACTTTTAATACTTTATATTCTAAATCCAACATTTCTTTTTTTCTCTAGTTATCTATATATGTCATTAAACTAATCGCTATGAGTATGAAACATCAAAATGATTGCCATTAATGTTACTCTCAATAATATTAATACGAGTTGTTTGATATAATCTTTCGAACCTATTTTTTTATGCAGTTCTGGAGCTAAATCCGATAAGGCGATATAAATAAAACTTGCAGCGGATATTGCTAACATGAAAGGGTTTAAAAATTCAAGGGTGTCTAAAACAAAATATCCTATAATGGCGGCAGGAATCGTCGTTGTACTTGATAAAGTGTTATAGAGATAAGCTTTTTTTTTTTGAATACCCCGAATGTAAAAGTATGCCAAAATCTCCCGTTTCTTGTGGAATTTCATGAGAAATGATTGAAATGCTAACAATAAGGCCCACATAGAAACCTGACAAAAATGAAGCCGCTTTTACGACACCATCTGTAAAATTATGAAAAAAATCACCAAATAGTATCATAGATCCAGCACTTTGGGTAATATGAACTTCACAATCATTATTCTGGCAATTACGCCAAATTAATAATTTCTCCAAGAAGAAAAAAAAACAATATACCACCAAGAACAAAAGATAATATTATATGGGGTTCACAAACATGTTCAATAGCGTGTGGAAGTAACCCAAGAAATGCAGAAGCTAATAGAGTACCTGTGGCAAATGATATCAATAAAGAGACAAGTATTTTTTGATATTTATCATTTAAAAGTAAGAAAGATGCTGCGGTGGTAATGGCACCTACACTGCCCAATATTGAAAATAATATTATCTATAATAAAATAAACATTCACCTTAATATGGTCATTCATTTAATGATTACGATTTATCGTAATATATACTTTAAAAACTATTTTTTCTTTTTAAATTTTACGCTGGATCGTAAATTTTAGATACGACAGAAATTTTATTTTTATATCCAAAATGACATAATATTTTTAAAAAAAAGAAAATTTGCTTAAGAATGATTATTGGTATCCCCAA